>JALYTU010000342.1 GCA_030854125.1 Actinomycetota bacterium
ATGGCGCTGTTGATGGTCGTGATGGTCACGGTGCTGTTCTACGCGTCACCGAACGTCAAGCTGCGCGGCTTTCGCTGGGTGATGCCCGGCGCCGCGTTCGCGCTGGCGGTCTGGCTGCTGGCCTCGATCGCGTTCGCGTTCTACGTGGCGAACTTCGGGTCCTATGACAAGACCTACGGCACGCTCGGGGGCGTGGTCGCTTTCCTGGTCTGGCTATGGATCACCAACTCAGCACTGCTGCTCGGCGCTGAGCTCAACGCCGAGCGTGAGCGCACCCACGAACTCAAGGCCGGCGTCCCCGGCGCCGAGCGCGAGATTCAACTCGACGCCCGGTCAGAGCCCAAAACACCCAAGACAACCTAATCCGCTGTTCCATCTAAGGAGGTGAGATGTGACTGATTCTGATCGACCCGTCGGCGAGCTCCTGCGCGAGCTCTCTGAGCAGACCACGACGCTGGTACGCCAAGAGCTCGAGCTGGCCAAGCTCGAGCTGACCGAGAAGGGCAAGCGAGCCGGGATCGGCGCCGGTATGTTCGGCGGCGCCGGCGTAGTCGGCCTGTACGCCGTGGGCGCGCTGACTGCGTGCCTGATCCTCGCCCTAGCCACAGTCGTGACGGGGTGGCTGGCCGCCCTGATCGTCGCCTTCGCGTACGGCGCGGCCGCTGGGCTGCTTGCGCTGTCAGGCAAATCGAAGGTCCAGCAGGCCGTCCCACCCGTACCCGAGCAAGCCACCGAGAGCGTGAAGGAGGACGTGCAATGGACGAAGACCAGAGCAAAGCAGGGGAGGAGCTAGCTGGGGAGGAGCTAGCTGGGGAGGAGCGCACGCCTGAGCAGGTTCGTGAAGAGATCGAGCAGACCCGGTCCGAGCTGGGCGACACCGTCGCGGCCCTGGCCGAGAAAACGGACGTCAAGGCACAGGCCAAAAATGCCGCCCAAGAGGCCAAGCAGACGGTGACCGGCAAGGTCACCGACATCAAGGAGTCTGTCACCGGTAAGAAGGACGAGTTCATCTCCTCCGCTCAGGAGGCGACCCCGGAATCAGCCCAGGACGCGGGACAGCGCGCGTTGGCGTTCGCGAAGGCGAATTCCCTGCCGCTCGCCGTGGTCGGCGCCCTCCTGTTGGGAGTCGCAATTGGGAGGCGCGGAGCATGACCAGAATCCGCGGCAGCATCCCGGTTGCTCCGAGCTGGGGCGCAAAGGAGCGGCGATGAACCTGGTGTTCAAACCGATCGGGATCCTCAGCGGCCTCGCAGCCGGCTTTGTGGGCAAGAAGTTCTTCGAGCTGATCTGGGGCCTGATTGACGATCAGGATCCACCCGAACCGAAATACCGTCATGTCCATCTCGGAAAGCTCGCAGCCGCGCTCGCGCTCGAGGGTGCCGTCTTCCGGCTCCTCCGTGGCCTGGCTGACCATGCATCTCGACACGGCTTCGCCACCCTCAACGCCGGCCAATGGCCCGGCGACGAAGCCCCACCACCGAAAGACGAATGATGACCGCCACCGGACAGCTATCGCGAATCGCACCCTACGTCTCCCGCTTGCTCGGCGACGACTACGTCCAAGAGCAGGTCGGCCAAGCACTGACCAACCTGCGCCGCAGCTCCCGACGGGCCAATGGCCGCCGGACCAGCGAGGCGCTCAAGGACACCAAGCTCAGAAGTCAGGTAGGCGATGCGATCACATCCCTGGGGAACGCGCGACGAGCGCTCGCCGAGCCTCCACGAAAGCCACGTCGGCTCAGGCGTGCGTTCCTGCTGATGACCCCCCTTGCTGCCGCGCTGGCGTGGCAGCAACGATCCACGTCCCAACAAAACGAATAGCAACACCCGTCCACACCGAGATCCGCACAATTGAGCCGGCGACTGGCTTGCCGGGGTTGGCCGGATGACCCGCGGCGGACGATCGGATTCGCCCAAATGAGGGTTCCGCGAAGGCGTGCGCCGGCGTCGCGCTGAGGACACGAACGTGACCACCGAATGCGAGACCGTTCTCCCAGACTTCATGGAAGACGTCAGCGAGCGGCTGGCCGAACTGTGCGGGCGAGCAAAATGTCGCCATAGGGCTCGTCCGCATCGGGCGCCGCCGGCAGACGAATGCGATCGTGCGGACGGGCGTGACCGATGCGGCTCGTCGACGAGAGCACGGCTTGCGCGCCGATCGGCAACCGAACGCGGGACCACCTGTGCAGCCGTGCCCGACGCTGCCGATCAACCACGCCGGCCACCTTCAACAGGGGAGGCGCACCTCCGGGCAGTTGCCAAGCGCCGAATCTCTTGTCCTCACTGACCAAGTTCGACGATCAGGCGTAGGGGAAAGGTGTCACATGCCAGGTCTTCCGTTAGGCTGTCAAGCGTCGAAGTTGCTGCGCAGCGCTTGAGCGCGCTGGCGGATCTCGGCTAGCTCATTCTCGTCGATCCGCTCAAGATTCCGGAGCGGCATTGCCATGCGATGGTTACCGGCCAGACGCTGTTGGTGACGCGCTAGGAAGTCCCAGTACATCGTCGTGAACGGACAGGCCTGCTCGCCGATCCGTTGGTCAGGGCGGTAGGCGCAGGACGCGCAGTAGTCAGACATCCGGTTGATGTAGCGGCCGCTCGCCGCGTATGGCTTGGTCATCATTCGTCCCCCATCTGCCCAGGTCGCCATCCCGAGCACGTTAGGGGCCATCACCCAGTCGTAGCCGTCGATGAAGGCGCGGTGATACCAGTCCAGAGCGGCATCCGGCTCGGTCCCGCACAGCAGGACGAGGTTGCCGTACAGCATGAGCCGCTCGATGTGATGGGAGTAGGCGGTTCGGCGGAGCCCCCCTACCGCGTCGTGCAGGCAGGCCATGTTGGTCTCGCCGGTCTCCAGCACCGCCGGCAGCGGCGCGTGCGCCTCTAAAGCATTGGCGCCGGCCCACGTGTCCTGGGCGTGCCAATACATGCACCAGACGTATTCGCGCCATCCGACGATCTGCCGGATGAAGCCTTCGACGCTGTTGAGCGGCGCTCGCTCTTCTCGGTAGGCCACCTCCGCCGCCTGCGCGCATTCCAGCGGATCGAGTAGCCCTAGGTTGAGCGAGGATGAGAGCAGTGAATGCCACATCGTCCGTTGGCCGCGGAGCATCGCGTCCTGGTAGGTCCCGAACTGCGGCAGCCGCTCATCGATGAACCGGCGCAGCGCCCGCCGAGCCTCGGTCCGGGAAGCCGGCCACCGCCGGGGACCATCTTCCCCCCACATCCGAAAGTTGGCTTCGTCCAACTCGCGCCGTACAGCCTTGTCATGTTCGGTCTCCCGCGGCCGATACGGGCCCGACGAGACGGTCGACGTGTCCGCGGGCCGGCGATTCTCAGTGTCGAAGTTCCACCGCCCGCCGACCGGCTCCCCGCCGTCCATGAGTAGGTTCAGGCGCCGGCGCTGCAGGCGGTAGAAGTCCTCCATGACCAGCCGACGGCGATTTCTCGCCCAGCCGGCGAACCATTCGGGATCGCTCAGGAACATATTGTCGGCGACGAGCTCGACCTTTGGAAGCTCGCTGAGCCGCTGGCGGCCCGTGACACTCTTCGGGGCCATCAGGCGAACGCTCGCGGGCTTGTGGCGCCGGCAGTGCTGCTCAAGCCCCTCCTTCATCGTCGGCGCCCGGATAACCTCGACCTCCGTTCCCCGGTCGCGTAGCTCGTCCGCGAACGTTCGCATCGCGACAAGGATCAGGTGAAGCTTCTGGCGATGAAACCGCCTGGCCCGCAACGCTGCCTGACTCTCGATCATCAGCACGCGGTCGGCTCTCTGCAGCGCCTGATTGTGCGCGCTCAGCTGATCGCCAAGGACCCAGGCGGTGATGCCAGCCATCGCCGCAATGTGCCGAACTTCGTCAGTCTGGTCAAGCCGAGGAGGGTGCCGTGGTCTCGGACTTGGCTCAGGCGGCATCGCCGGGATTGCGCGCCGCAGACACGACGATCAGCGCAACTTCGACCGAGCGTCAGGCGAACGTTCAGAGGCGACGCCGGTGTGATGCGAGTCGAGCCCCGCTCACGCGGGAGTAATGGTCGACCGATCTCGGTCACGGCGACACGGCCGACCGAAACGAGCCGGACTATCCGCCGATGACCGTCATCCGGGACAGACTGCCTCGTTCGGATCGTTGATGTATCGACGGCCCAGGCCGCGCCGCCATCGATCAGATCGTGCGCTCGCTATGGCTAACGGCACGGCTAGCGCGGTCCCGACGAAGGCTCCTATGTCAAGTGCGAGGCGCTGGGGGTGGTC
>JALYTU010000343.1 GCA_030854125.1 Actinomycetota bacterium
GCTTTGAGCGTGGCGGCACGAGACTCACAGTCGACGAAATGCTGCCGCCAAGCGCTGCCAACAGCGGGCCCCGCAACGCCGTCAGACATCGTCGTCAGTTGCGGCTTGAGTCACGTTTTGGCTCAAGAACGTGGGTGCGCCCAGAGTTGGAGGTGCTTGATGAGTAGCTGATCCAACATAAGCTCGTCGTCGTCTGCGGGTGTGAGTCCCGTCCGGGTAGCTGCCAGGAGGCCCGGTAGCAGGCTGGCGGCTCGGTCTGGAAACGGGTCGGGTCGAAGCCCAGCGTCAAGAGCCCCTTTGGGGGGAGCGACTGAGCGGTCCGCAGCATTAAGCGAAGCCTGCCGCGTCGTCAATGTGTCCTGTCCGCTTGCGGGTGGGGGTAGGGAGAGCCGAGCCGCGTCACTCACGGCGAAGGTCATGGAAGGGGCAAAGAGCCTGGATCGCAGCCCCGATGAACTCCCCGGCGTAGAGGGCGTGGAACGTTCAGATGGTGGCGGCGGGAACTGGGGAGGCCCTCCCCGGCCCGACGGTCTGCGGTGTTGCCGTCGGAGAGCTCGGCCCTATAACCGGTGATCCCGGGAAATGGGTTGGAGGCCGGGAGGGCGTCGGAGGCGGCCGTAGTACCGCTTGAGCGCTCGGGACAACAAAACCCGGCGCGAGGGAAGGGCCGCTGCTTCGTTTATGCGTCACGTACAGGGAAGGGCCGGTGAGTGCCGAAGTTGGCTAGGACCACCAAGCAGGATTCAGTCCGAGAACTGCAACGGACGCTGTACCGGACGGCCAAGGCCGATCCCAGGCGAAGGTTCCACGCGCTCTATGACAAGGTCCATCGCAGGGACGTTCTAGAGCGGGCGTGGGAGCTGGTGCGCGCCAATCGTGGCGCGGCTGGCATTGACCGACAGACCATCGCTGATGTCGAGGGGCACGGCGTTGACCGGCTGCTCGACGAGCTGGCCGCGGAGCTAAAGGACGGGAGTTGGCGTGCGCTTCCCGCGCGTCGGGTGTTCATTCCGAAGCCTGGCAAGCAGGAGCTTCGTCCGCTCTCGATCCCGGCGGTTCGCGACCGCGTTATGCAGGCGGCCACCAAGATCGTCATTGAGCCGATCTTTGAGGCCGACATGCTTGAGTGCTCGTTCGGGTTTCGCCCGCGGCGCTCGGCGCATGACGCGCTCCAGGTCCTCGTGGACGAGTCCTGGAGGGGCAGGCGGTGGGTGGCCGAGTCGGATATCGCCAATTGTTATGAGGCGATCCCGCACTCGGGGTTGATGGCGGCGATCGAGGAGCGGATCTCAGACCGCCACCTGCTCAAGCTCCTGCGGGCGATGCTCCGCGCGGGCGTGATGCAGGACGGCGCGGTCACGCGCAGCATCACCGGAACTCCACAGGGCGGGGTGCTCTCACCCTGCCTGTGCAACGTCTACCTGCACCGGCTTGACCGGCAGTGGGCAGATCGGGGCTGTGGAGTGCTGGTGCGCTACGCCGATGATCTGCTGGTCATGTGCCAAACGCGGCAGGAGGCCGATCGGGCGCTTTGCGCTCTCGCGGCAATCCTGGCCGAGCTTGGCCTTGAACTCAAGCAAGCCAAGACGCGGATCGTGCACCTGAAGGAAGGCGGTGAGGGGCTGGACTTTCTCGGCTTCCATCACCGCTGGGTGCGCGGCAGCACCCCCCGCTCACGGCATCTGTGCTTCCTGGTCCGCTGGCCCTCACGACAGGCGATGCAGCACGCCCGTAGCCGAGTTGGTGAGATCACCAACCGGCGCAGGCTGCTGGTCCCCGTCGATGATGTCGTGCAGGACGTCAATCGCTTCCTACGCGGCTGGGCGGGCTACTTCCGATACGGAAACTCCGCCCGATCATTCGACAAGATCATGTTCCACAGCGTCGTCCGGATGGCGGGCTTCGTCGCTAAACGACATAAGCGCCGAACCCGCTACGGCTGGCAAATCGTTACCCGCCAGTCGCCAGACCGCCTGGGGCTGATCAACCTCAACGGAATCATCATCGCGCCACGACCCAACCGGCCGTGGCGTCAGGGACGCTGAATGCCGACGGTGAAGAACGTCGGAGAGCCGTGTGCGGGAGAACCGCATGCACGGTTCGATGCGGCGGCGGGAGGAAACCAGGCCAGTCGGCACAACGCCGCGCGGCCCAGGCGCCTCCCGCCGACCCTACTCATGGAAGTGAGGACGGCTGTCCCGGCAGAAGTGGCTAGCCAGTGGATGTCGTCAATTTCTGGTGCTGGTGCTGGTGCTGAGGCTGAGGTCGAGTTGTGTTGAGAGGCCAACGGCGCCGGCTTCGGTGAGGTGAGCGGGGCGTTGTCGGGGTGGGCGGACGAGCCAGCGGCGGTGAGCTAGCGCGCGTCAGTGAGCGCGGCACCGAGGCGGCCGGCGAGGCCCTTTCTGCCGAAGTCGCCCACCCGGATAGCGCGTCAGAGGGTAGCTAGCACTCGGGCGGCGGTGGCGTCTCCCGAGCGGATTGCACCCTCCATGTAGCCCGGCCATTCGGGCGAGTAGTCGGCACCGGCGAAGTAGACGTTGTCCGCGGGCGCGCTGGCGGCCGCAGCGAGCGATGTGATCACGCCCGGAGGATTGAACGAACCGTAGGCCCCGCCTGAGTAAGCCTCGCGCGCCCAGACCATGTCGAGGTAGTGCGTGGGCCGCACGGCACGACTGCCGAAGTAGCGTGCCAAGCTGGTCAGCACCGCTGATCGCCGCCGGGCTGGGGAGAGTCCGAACAGGGATCGTCCGTAGTTACCTTCAGCGAACCCGACGAGCACTCCCCGACGGCCGTCTTGCGGAGAGTTGTCGTAGACGATTTCGATCGGCCCCCGATCGGACACCACCGATCCCGTGAGTCCCCGATGGCGCCAGAACGGCGTGCCGTAGACAGCCTGTACTTTGACCGTTGCGCCTGAGGGCTGACGCTGCAGATACTGCGCGATAGCGGGCGGGAGGGCCGGCGAAAAGCGGATCGCCGCGGTCACCGACTTAGGGGTGGTCACGATGACCCGTCGAGCGCGGAAGTGTCGATCTGACGTCTGGACGGTAGCCGGCCGCCCGCGCTCGATCGCGAGTACCGGCGAGGACAGGTGTACCAGCGCGGCCATACTCTGCGAGAGTCGGCTTGAGAGTTGCTGGGGACCACCGACAAAACGGACGCTCTGGGCTGAGCCGATCGCGGTGTTAAGGTCACCGCCCACGCCCTGGATCGTGGCCAGGAGGTCCATCAGCGAGACCTGTGAGGGCTCTTCGCCATAGACCCCCCGGATGGCGACGCTGGCGAGGAACATCGTCTCGTCACTGTAGTTCTGGGCCGCGAGCCAGCTCGCGATGGATTGGATGTCATAGGCCTTTGCCTGTGTGGCCTTCCAGGGTGTCTGGGCCGGCACGCCGCGCGCCATCTGGTTTAGCGTGGCGATCATCTGCTCGATCTGCACCAGTGCGGTCGGACCGGCCGGCGGCACATCGCCGATATAGGTCTGTAGCTGGCCGCTGCGGAAATAAAGGTTCTTGCCGGTCGCGTAGGTCGGGAACAGATCGATCTTGAGCTGATGAGCCAGGGCCTGCACGCGCGTTTGCCCAGGGCCGGTCCATTCTCCGCCGAGCTCCACCGTCACGCCTGGAGCCACCGTGACGTCATAGTTTCGTCCGCCGACCCGGTCGCGCGCCTCCAACACGATGACCGAGCGGCCAGCCCGTTCGACGGCTCTCGCCGCCGTGAGTCCCGCTAATCCGGCGCCAACGACGACGACGTCAAACTCGGGCGCTCTCCCGCGCTTGGCTGCGGTTCGAGCACCGCTCGATGCGGCACGGGCCCCGGCCGGTCGGTTGATCGCCGCCGCGGTCGCTGCCGCGCCGGCGATCGCTGCGCCCGCAAGCAGGTCACGGCGACGGATCTCACCAGATCCGTGGCGAGATGGAGCGATGTCGGCTTGATCGTCACTTGCGGAGCTCGAAGGTCTCACACGCCAACCGTAGACAAACCCGGCGTCGTGCGCCATCCACTGTCGAGCAAGCGATATCGCTCAGCAAAGCTCGGATGGCCAGGCCGGCTCCACGGCTTGACCCCCGCCCCTCCGCTGATTGCGCCGACTCACGTCGAGGCCCACCAAGAATCTCCTATGAGCAAGCGCGCGGTCCGGCTCGATTCGGCAGGAAGCAGCACTGTCGAGGGTGCGTGAAACCGTCCGCGACACTGGCCTGACCCCCTGAGGTCGGTCC
>JALYTU010000344.1 GCA_030854125.1 Actinomycetota bacterium
TCGCACCTCATCTCGCTCGTCAGGGGGCGGATGTTTTGACACCGCCGACACGATCCGCTAGTATCAATCGTCATTAGCGGATTTGGCAACAGCATGGGTTCGAGGCCCGGCACCCGCTCTCGGAAGCCCCAATCAAAGCAAGCCGACTCGATCTCAACGCCAACCGGTCGCAAGGCCCAAGGCGCGCAGACCTGAGACTTCGATTTACGGCTCGAAAGAACCGAGAACCGAGAGGTGCGCCAAGAGAGGGGCTTCCGTGCGTCTGGCTCCCGTCAACGGCAGTCGTCGTTGATTCGGGCGCGCCGATGCTGAGTTGCCGTCTGGGCGCACTGCAGCGATAGTGCGGGCTGACGCCGAGCGCACTCACCCCACGGACGAGGGCCAGGCCTAAAAGGGGGGCGAGCGGTGGTGCGACTCCGGCCTTCCGCAGAGACCAGCAAGGCGCCGAAGCGCGGCCCCCGCCAGCTGGCGCCCCATACAGCAAGCAGCCCGTCCCACGATTTGTGAAGTGACCACGGCGCTCGATCACAGTGCCACAGTTGGGGACATGCAGCACTCTGGTCGATACGGATCGGCGCTCCTGCATTCACCGCAGCGCGGGCATGACGTCGCGGTCGACGAGCGGTCTCCTGCGCGCGGAAAGCGCGCCCCTTCGGACGATCCCTTTCGCCCCTCGCGCGGCGCGCAGCGGGCGAGCGCATCGGCGACGCTGCGATCGTACGCGGCCGTCGACATCGGTGCAACAAACCACGCCTCGGGATTGCCCGTCAAACGGCGGTCAACGACCGCCGGCTGCCGAGTCCGCACGCCTCGCGCGAATTCGCGCCCGCCTCGCTCGCGACCGAGGCGGTCACCACGTGACGATCCGCCCAACGCCAAGCCCAGGGCGCTCGAACGGATAGCCTGACCCGTGGTGACCTTCACCCGGATCACGGTCAGTTCGGATCAGATGGGCGGCGTCCCCTGCATCAGCGGGCTGCGCGTCCCGGTCTCGACAGTGGTCGACATGGTGGCCGACGGCATGACCGCGATGGAGATCGTCGAGGCGTATCCCGATCTTGAGCCGGACGACGTGACCGAAGCGCTCCGCTACGCCGCCGAGGCGGTTCGGGAGCGCGAGCTTCCGCTGGCCGCCGCGGGTTGAAGTTCCTGATCGACAACGCGCTGTCGCCGCGTGTTGCCGAGCGGCGAACACGGCCGGCCACGACGCGGTGCACGTGCGTCAGTACGACCTCCAGGCGGCCGCCGACGAGATCATCTTCGAACGCGCCGCCGCCGAGGAGCGCGTCGTCGCGTCGGCAGACACCGACTTCGGGACCCTCCTGGCGATCAGACGGTCCGCCGCCCCATCCGTGATCCTGTTTCGGCGCGGCACGGAGCGCCGGCCCGAACAGCAGGCCGCGCTCCTACTCAGCAACCTTCCAGTCTTGACCGACGCTCTCGCGGAAGGCAGGCGTCGCAGTCATCGAGCCCGAGCGCATTCGGGTCCGCCGCCTGCCGCTGATCCCATGACGCGACGCCCGCCCAGACCCTTCGGCCGGCGAAACGTGTCCCCAGCTTGGCAATTCTGACCTGCGCCAACTAGACACAGACGCCCTCAACTGCTCGCATCTACGGCAAAATGCCTGCAAATGGTTCACTTGTAATGAAAAGGTTTCCGGTTCAAGTCCGGTGGCGGGCTCTCAGGTGGCTACAAGGCAGTACCGGGTCGCTGACGGACTGATGGTCGTCATCTCCGTGCTCCGTTCTCCGTCGACCGATGAGTCGGCGAACCTGCGAGAGTCTGAATCTCCATGACCGACACCACACCCCTCATCACCGGCGTCGACTTCGTCTGTATCCCAGCGCAGGATTTCGACGCGATGACCGCCTTCTACGGCGACACGCTCGGCCTGCCGTTCGTCAAGCGCTACGGGAGGCGGCCGGGCGCTGAGTACCAGGCCGGCAACGTCACGCTGGCGATCATGCGCACCGAAGACTTCGGCGGCACGTTCTCTCGCAACGCGATGCCGATCGCCCTGCAGGTCGACGACGTAGCCGTCGCGCGCAAGCGACTCGAGGCCAAGGGCGTGCGCTTCGTCAGCGATACCTTTGACTCAGGCGTCTGCTGGCAGGCGATCTGCCTGGATCCCGACGGCAACCCCCTGTCGCTGCACAACCGGTACGCACCGAAGGACGAAAGCCCCGCAGCGCCCTAGGTGATTGTCGCAATCCGGCTAGGGGTCGGACCCTTTTGCGTACAGGCGCGTGTCCGGCTTGACGCGAGCCGCTTGTAGAGTCCCGGCCATGCCAAGACGGCGGGTGGTCATCGATCATGTGAGTGTGGGCGTCAGCGACTTGGCGCGCAGCCGTGACTTTTATCGTCACGCGCTCTTGCCGCTTGGGTTTGCTGAGATCGGACCGTGGCGGGAGGGCGCCGCGGACGTCGCGTTCGGCCTTGATGAGGCAGATGACTTTGCGATCTCGACCGCTTACGGCACCGGCGCGCCGGTCCACCTGGCTTTCGCCGCAGACCGACGCGAGCAGGTAGATGCGTTCTATGCGGCGGCGCTTGAGGCCGGTGGGCGTGACAACGGTCCCCCGGGCCTGCGCCCGGAGTATTCAGAGGGCTATTACGGTGCGTTCGTCCTTGACCCCGATGGACACAACGTCGAAGCCGTCCACCACGGACGCTGACCCGGGTTGCGATAATCCAGCCCCACCAGAGCGGCCGAGACGATCGCCCTCGAACGACTGGGTTTTCCCGATACCCGCTACCGGGATTCGCAACCCCACCAGGCAGTCCTAGCGACGCTTGCCGCGGTCGTGTTGTCGTTGCGCCCGCCGCGCCGTAGCTCGGGCTAGCGCAGGCGCGTGCCTTATGGCGGTGTTCCGGACCCGGTCGGTTCGGGTGGCGATCCGGCGACTGTCGACCTTGAGCTGTTTCGGTGCCGATGCGACCGCATAAAGCCGCCACTTGGCTGGGACGCCACGCAGCTCGTGTTCTCCGCGGTCAGCGAAGCTGAGCCCGGCGTCAAGCGATAATTCGCGCACGGGCTCTGACACGAGCAGCTCGCCGGCGCCAGCGGCTGAGCAGATACGAGCGGCGGCGTGAACGCTCATGCCAGTCACGTCGTCCCCGATGATCTGCACTTCGCCCGCGTGGATTCCGACGCGGACCTCGAGTCCAACTTCTCGGATCGACGGGACCACGTCAAGGCCGTAGCGCAAAGCACTCTGGGCATCGGCGAACGTCACCAGAAACCCGTCGCCCGTCGACTTGATCTCCGTCCCATCGTGGCGCTCGATCGCGCGGCGGGTCGCGGTGTCATGCGAACGTCGCAATAAGTGCCACCCAGCGTCGCCGAGCCGCCCTACCAGTGCGGTCGAGCTCACGATGTCCGAGAACACGACGGCTGCGAAAACGCGGTCGGAGTCACCCGCGACGGCGGGGTTATCGAGGAACCGATCGATCAGTGCCATGACCGCGTCTGTGTGCTCATACTGCACCGCCGAATCGATGCCGTCCAACTCGACGATCTCCGCGTTGGCGATGCTCGCGGCGACGTAGCGCGCTTGCTCGATCGGCAGAATTCGATCGCCGCGATTCGCGACAACCACTGTCGACGCGCGCACCGAGGGTAATACCGCCGTGACATCGATCTCCTCTGACGCGTCCGCCAACGCGCTGATCGTGCCCGGCGCGGCCGCGGTCCGCTCAAACGTCGCCATCATGCGACGGTGAAGCGGCGAGCCGTCGAGGCTGGGGAACGTGAGGTCCAAGCTACGTCCCTCGCCCCAACAGTCGATCACCGCTTGCCACTCCCGCCGTGCCCAGTCCGTGATCCCGGGCGGCGTGACCCCGTTGTCCCTTCCCTTCACCCACGGGTTGAGGAGCACCAGCGATCCCACCCGATCCGGGCGCGTAGCGGCCACATACGTCGCGATCGCCGCACCGTCGAGGCTGGCGACAATATCCGGTCGGTCGATTCCCGCTGCCTCGAGCACCGCCAACAGCTCGTCCGCCCGCTCCTGCATAGACGGAACAACCGTGACCGGGTCTGACAGGCCAGTGCCGCCGCGGTCATACATCACAACCCGGCCACGCGCGGCAGCGTGCCGGAGCATGCGCGCGATATCCGGGTCCGCCCACGTCCAGTCAAGATGACTCATGTAGTTCAGAACCACACACAGCTCCCGCTCGCCGCATCCAAATGCTTGGAAGGCAACGCTGCGCCGGTCG
>JALYTU010000345.1 GCA_030854125.1 Actinomycetota bacterium
CGGCTGGTACGAGCAGCGTCTGGCGCTCGAGACCGATGCCGAGGCCCGCGCAATCATGCGCGACGCGCAGGGCGAGGAGTTCAAGCACTTCAGCATGGACCTCGAGTTCCTGCTGCGTCGCAAGCCTGTATGGCGCGAGATCGCCCACGGTGTCTTGTTCCAGGACGGCGACATCGTCGAGCACGGCGAGGAAGCGGAGGCCGAGGCCGCCGAAGATGGCGGGTCGGCTCCTTCGTGCCCGCCGGCACAGGGCTCCTCGCAGTCCTTGGGGATCGGGAGCCTGAAGGGGTGGGGCCTGTGAGCCACCTGCTCCGTTCGCTGGCGCCGATCACGCAAGCCGGGTGGGATCTGCTCGACGAGGAGGCGCGGCAGCGGCTGACCGCGGCGCTCGCGGCCCGCAAGCTCGTGGACTTCTCGGGCCCTCACGGCTGGGAGCACTCCGCCACCAACCTCGGTCGTACCGAGGCGATCAACGAAACTCCGGTCCAAGCTCTGGACGCACGCCGTCGTCGCGTCCTGCCGCTCGTCGAGCTGCGCGCTCTGTTTAGTGTTTCGCGCGATGAGTTGCGCGACGGCGACCGTGGCGCGCCCGACGTGGACCTGACGAACCTGGACGAGGCGGCCAAGCGGATCGCGCTGGGCGAGAACATCGCCGTCTTTCACGGCTGGAAGCAAGCCGTCATCGCCGGGATCACCGACGCCTCCCCGCATCCGGCGATCCCGCGCAGCAAGAGCTTTGACCGCTATCCCCGCCACGTGGCGAAGGCAGTGGAGCTGCTGCTTCAGAGCGGCATCGCTGGCCCATACGGGCTGGCGCTCGGACCCGACGACTACACCGCCGTGATCGAAACCTCAGAGCACGGCGGCTATCCGCTGTTTGACCACCTGCGCAAGATCCTCGGCGGCCCGATCGTGTGGGCCCCGGGCGTGCGCGGCGCGGTCGTCCTGAGCCTGCGCGGCGGAGACTTCCTGCTCGAATCCGGGCAGGACCTCGCGATCGGCTATGAAAGCCACGACCCCGAGGCCGTCCACCTGTACCTCGAAGAAAGCTTTAGCTTCCGGGTCGCGACACCCGAGGCCGCCGTCGCGCTCAACGCGTAGCCGCGTGGGTGATGGCGTAGCGCAGGAAGAGCGAACTCTGGTGCTCCAGCACCCACAGGAGGCGCAGCTCGAGCGACTCAGAGAGCGCTTGACCGGTCGAGATCGGGAGCTCGGGCCCCGCCCGCCAGCGTGGTGGAGACGGTGAGGAAGAACTCGTCGAGGAGCTGCTCGGCGAGCAGCAGTCCGAGGACGGTGGGGCGCCTTCCGCATAGGGCGGACGCCAACTCCGTGATGGTTGTGCAGGTGGTGCAGGGCCGCGGTCATGGTCAGCCGGTTGGGAGCCATCCGGGTGACTTCGACGCGAGCCGTGGTCACGGGAAGCGACTTGGTTGCGCTCGTGTAGACGGCGATCGTCGAGTCGGGGTCCTGAAAGATGGGGATGTCGACCGGCAGGTGCAGGCTGCGAGTCACCACGCAGGCCAGGGGGTCAGCGTGCAGGCCGGTACGCTGTCGTACGTTGGTTAGAAATACGCGTCCCTGAAAGCTGCCCCGCCTTCCGGTGCATCGCAGCTATTTCATCCGCCGGGGAGGGCGCTCGCGCCCATGATTGTTTTTGCAGCTTGGGGTCTCATACCAGGCGTCCGTAGCGTTCGATGCGCAGTGTGCCGGCGCCGACGAGCACGGCGTCGACGCGGGTGCGCAAGCGCTGAAAGAGTTCGTGGTCGGCCTCGTCGCCCAGGGGACCGGAGCGCCCGTCGACCATGGCCTTGGCGTCGGCGGTGGCGACGAAGTTGCAGATGACGTATGGGCGATCTGCGACTGCGCTGGCCCGGGGATCCAGGCTGCGCCCAGTCAGCTTGGCCGCCGGCTGCCGGCTGCCGGTACAGGCGTCGCAGCGACTGGGCATGGGGGACCTTGGGCGAGCGGTGTCTTTTCATGAGCGCACTCAGCGGATGGGCGGCCCACGGAGCTCGCGGAGGTTACGTTGCGTGCTCGGCTCCGACGCGTCGAACGTTGTCTCTATCGGTGTTGCGTGTTCGCCTTGGGGCATCACGTCGGATGCGTCGCCCACCTGGCTTGAGAGGTAGGGAGCGAGGTAGCGTCCGGCAAGTTTGTCTGGCGGCCACCACAGAGCCTCTTCGGAGATCGTCGAGTCGTCGCCGGCTGCGCCGCTGATGTCGGCACGCAGGTAGCGGGCGGCTCCGCCGGTCAAGAGCACCCCGCGCAGGATGGGATGGAAGGGCTGCGGGTCGATCTTCACGCCCACAGATGCGGCGATCATCTCGGCGACGGCATCGGCCTGCTGGGCGGCCAAGCCACCCTGCTTGATCGGAAACGTCGTCGCGTCACCGGCGGCAAACACCCCGTCTAGTAGTACTTTGTTAGTCGGTGGGTAGGAGTTCGTCGGGGTGGCGGCGAACCCTTCTGGTGTTGGTGTTGCCGGCGCGAGGAGGGGATGATGGTGGTGGTGAGTGAAGCGATGGCTGATGGGGTTGAGCTGGTTGATCTGCGCTCGGTGGTGCGGGAGCGTGCTGAGGCGTTCGCGGCTGAGGTGCTCTCGGAGGCGATGGGTCACCCGGTGCAGATCGTCAACGGTGGGCTGTATGTGCGTGGGTTGTTAGAGCCGGGGGAGCGCAAGTCGCTTGAGCCGTTGGTCGCGCGGCTGGGCGGCGAGGCTGACTACCAGTCGATGCAGCAGTTCTTGGCTGATAGTCCGTGGGATCCGGTGGCGGTGGTGCGCGCGGTCTGCGAGCGGGTGGTGGGCGAGATCGATGTTGAGGCGTGGGTGTTGGATGACACGGGATTCCCGAAGGACGGCAAGCGCTCACCGGGGGTCAAGCGCCAGTACTCGGGGACGTTGGGGAAGATCGGCAACTGTCAGATCGGCGTGTCGTTGCACGCGGTCGGCGCCAGGGGGACGGTCCCGCTGGGATGGGCGCTGTATCTGCCCGAGGACTGGTGTGAGGATGCTGAGCGGCGTCGCAGGGCGAAGATCCCCGAGGAGGTGGCGTTTGCGACCAAGCCACAGCTGGGGGTCAAGCTGGCGGTGCGCGCCGCTGGGTGGAAGGTCCGCAAGGCGCCGGTGCTGGGCGACCAGGCGTACGGGGATAACACCGAGCTGCGCGACAACCTGCACCGCGAAGCTCTGCAGTACGTGCTCTCGGTCTCGCCGGAGACGACCGTGTTCACGTCTGAGACGACGTTCGTTGCGCCCGAGCCACGCTCGAGACCGGGCCGCAAAAGCAACGATCCGCGGCCCGACCGCGACCCGGTGTCGATCGGGCGGTTGATCGCCGGTCTCGGGGAACGGCAGCTAAAGACGGTCACGTTCCGTGACGGGCCGGGTGAGACCTACCTCAAATCGCGGTTCATGTTCGTGCGCGTCCGCGCCGCGCATCACTGGCGCGCGCACGACGGCCGCGGCCGCTGGGACAAGAGCGCTGCTGAGATCTCGCCGCGCGAGGAATGGCTGATCGCCGAGTGGCCCAAAGGCAAGACCGAGCCGACGGACTACTGGATCTCTAACCTGCCCGCCTCGACCAAGCCCGGCAGGCTCGCGCGGCTCGCGCGTCTGCGCTGGAAGATCGAGCTTGACTACCGACAGCTCAAAGGCCAGCTCGGGCTCGATCACTACGAAGGCCGCTCCTGGCTGGGGTGGTATCACCACACCGCGCTGGTCACCGCCGCGCACGGGTTCCTCACCCTCGAGCGACTGCGCCCACCTTAGCCCCGTCTACGGCCTGACCCTCGACCAAGCCGTGCGCCTCTTACAGCCCATCTTCAAATGCTGGAACGGGCACTGTCAGACCTGTCAACAACCAGTCGACATCGACCAGCTCCCGCTCCAGCAACCTCGCCAGAACGAGTGATCACAGACTAACAAAGTACTACTAGGCCCGCAAGCCGGCCGTGGGCGTCGGTGTGGATGAACCCGTCGTGGTCGCACGGGATGCCGCGTAGACGCGGGCCGACCAGCCGGGGCTGGGTGACGATCCGATCAACCTGCACGCGTAGATTGCCGGGGGTGATGTCGAGCCATCCGTCCTGCCGCGGCGCGCCGTAGCTGCTCGCGTGCAGCGCCACGCCGCTCTCGTCGAGCAGCCGGCGCACCGCGGCGCTGGCGGTCTTGCCGAACATCCCGAGCGGCTCCTCCTCAGGGGTGATCAGGCTCAGCT
>JALYTU010000346.1 GCA_030854125.1 Actinomycetota bacterium
TCTCGCCGGGGTGCTCGTGCTGGATGTCGAACACCCGGGCCATGGCCAGTGCCGCCGCCCGCAGCTGGGGATGCTCCAGCGGATGGCTGATCCGCTCACCGCGGAGCCAGATCTCCCGGCCGCCCTGCCGCAGACCGTTCAGAAACTGCTCGCCCGTGCGGGCGCCCGTTGTCGTGCTCACCGAGACCTGCGTCATCACCTGCCTCCTTCGGGTAGTGGATGCCCGAGCGCCTCCAGGCCCTGGCGCTCTGACTCAACGGCCACCTGATCAAAGCGGAAGTAGGAGCGCGGCGGGAGGATGCCCCAGGTGTTGGAGGAATGGGCGTCGTCGGGCCAGTCCCGGGGCTCGTGGTCGGCCTCGAGCTGCTCCATGTCACTGAACAGCTCGACGAAGCACGCCTCCTCCGGGATCCGCACGTACGCCGCCAGGTTGCGTCCCAAGCCGTGGCGGACGGGTCCCCAGCCCAGCCAGCGGCCATGCTGAGCGAGGTGATCAAGCGCGACGCGGAATTCACCCCAGTCGATCAGCTCGAGCGCTAGGTGATGAAAGTGGGCGTAGCCCTTTGCCACCAGGGCGACCGTGTGGTGGTCGGCGTTGATGTGCAGCCACACCCCCTCCTCGCCGAGCCGGTCGGTCACGCGCATGCCGAGCGCGTCGCAGTAGAAGCTGACCATCGCCTGCAGATCACCGGTCAGCGAGTTGACGTGGCCGAGTCTGCGCGGGTGAAAACCCGGCACCACGGCACTCAGCCGGGCCACCGGGGGCCGCGGGTCATCCTGCGCCTGGAAGGGCACCAGCTCGATTCCCTGTCCGTCGGGATCGCTCAGGGTCAGGGCCGTGTCCTCGCGCTGATGCTCGACACCAAGCGATCGCAGATGCTCGGCCGCGTCATCCAGGGTGATCCCGCGCACGAGCTCGAACCCAGTGTGGTCGTGACCGGGGCTCTGGGCGGCGACCAGCTCCAGGCTGTACGGCTCGTAGTCGCACGCCAGGTAGGCGCGCCCGCCACGGTCGGGCCGGCGACTGAGCCCGAACTGCCGCGACCAGCGCTCGGTGGCGAGCTCGAGGTCATCGACCCGAAGGCAGACGTGATGGATTCGACGCAGCGAGATCATCGTGGGGACGCGAACGGGCAGCTCGTCCGCCCGCACGAATGGATACAATATCCGTCGTTGCGAACACGGTCAAGGAGGGTGGAGATGGCGGAGGACGAACGGCGCGCCCGGGCGCTGGCGCGACTGGCCGAGCTGGGCGACGAGCCGGGAGGGGAGGCCTTTCTCGCCCGCATGGGGGTCCTGGGAGACTGGATCGTGGACTTCGCCTTCGGCGACGTTCATACCCGCCCCGGGCTGAATGCCCGCGAGCGAGAGCTGATCATCCTCGCCGTGCTGGCCGCGCAGGGCGGTAATGACCCGCAGGTGGCGGCGCACATCCGCGCACTGCGCGCCATCGAGGTCCCGTTCGAGGAAATCGAGGAGGCGATCCTTCAGATCGCCCCGTACGCCGGCATCGCCCGGGCAGTCAACGCAATCAAGGTCCTGAGAGCCGAGCAGGAGGCAGAGAATTGAAAGCGGTGCGCTTCACCGATCCGGCGGGCGAGACCCGCCTCGGAGTCCTGGAGGGCGAGACGGTCAGGGACGCCGGCGCGGCGGGACCGCGAGGGCTGATCCCGTCTGCGCAGACGTGGGCCACGCTGGCACGGGCCCGCGGCCCGCAACACGACCTCGATGAGATCGCCCTGCTGCACCCGGTGGTGCCCGAGAAGATCCTCGCCATCGGGCTCAACTACCGCTCGCACGCCGCCGAGTCAGCGCTCGACGTCCCGGCGGTTCCGGTTGTCTTCGCGAAGTGGTCCTCGTCGCTGATCGGACCGGGGCAGCCGATCGTCATCCCCCGCGAGGAGACGCGGCCCGACTACGAGGGCGAGCTGGCGGTGATCATCGGCCAGACGACCTACCGAGCGACGCCCGAGACTGCCCGGTCGGCGATCGGAGGAATCTGCGCGCTGCACGACGTGTCGGGCCGCCGCGCCCAGCTCGAGACTCCGCTGCGCCAGTTCACGCTCGGCAAGAGCTTTGACACCTTCACCCCGATGGGCCCGTGCGTCGCCTCGGTGGACGACATCGATCTGGGCGACATCGAGGTTCGCACCACCGTTTCGGGCGAGGTGATGCAGAATGCCAACACGCGCGATCTCATCTTCGGCGTCGAGGCGCTGATCGTCTACCTGTCAGCCGGAGTGACGCTGGCGCCCGGCGACGTGATCGCCACGGGCACCCCGGGTGGCGTGGGCGACTCCCGCACGCCGCCGCGCTACCTGCGCGATGGGGACACCGTCGAGGTCTTCATCGGCGGAGTCGGCACGCTGTCAAATCCGGTCGTTTCAGAGCCCTGACGCCGAGGCGTCACGGCTCCGGGGGCCCGTCCGGAGCCAGCAGATCCCGCGAGCGCCGCATCGCCTCGGCCAGATGACGGCGGGTCAGCGACTCGGCCCGCGGTCCGTGGCCGGCGGCGATCTCCGAGACGATCTCCTCGTGCTCGTCGGCGTCCATGCCCATCCGCTCGCGTGACTCGCTCTGGCGCTCGTAGATCACCTCGCCGATGCGGGCAACCCACAGCCGCTGCACGAACTGCAGGAGGTACTCGTTGCTCGACGCGTGGACCAGCGCGATGTGGAACTCCCGGTTGGCCTCAAAGCTGCGCCCCACGTGGGGGATCGCCCGGCGCTGGGCGGCCAGCGCACTGCGCATCCGGGCGATCGGCCCCACCGCCCGCACCTGCGCAGCAAGTCGCGCCGCACCCGGCTCGATCACCAGCCGTGCCTGATAGGCGGCGTGCATGTCGCTCTGGCCGGCGTCGGCGACCCGGGCGCCGCGGTTGGTGTGCATCTCCACGAGACCCTCGGCCGCCAGGCGCCGCAGCGCTTCGCGCACGGGGGTACGTGAGACGCCGAGCCGCTCGGCCAGATCCTCCTGGTGGATGCGCTCGCCGCGCCGCAGCGATCCGCTGATGATCTGTGCCCGGATCGCCTCGTAGGCCTGGTCGACCACGCTGGCGATCGCCAGGGGCCCGGCCGCGCCCGAACGTCCCAAACGCGACACTAGACCGCGGCCGTGATCTCGGCGAGCGCCTCGCCCGTGGCGCTGACCAGCTCGTCGATCTCCTCGTCGGTGACGATCAGGGGCGGCGAGAAGGCGACCGCGTTGGCGTAGGGCAGCGCGCGGCCGATGACGCCGCGCGACAGCAGCGCCTCGGTCAGCGGTCCGGCGGTCAGCGGCGGCTTCAGCACGACCGCCTGCATCAGCCCTTCGCCGCGAACCTGCACGACGCCGGGCGTGGCCTGCAATCCGGCCAGACCGACGGCCAGCCGGCGGCCGGCCGCGCGCGCTCGTTCGGGCAGACTCTCTTCGCTCAGGATCATCAGGTTGGCGATGGCGGCGGCGCAGCAGCTGGGATGACCGGCGTAGGTGCCGCCGTGGGCCAGCAGGTACCCGTCGTCGCGCTCCAGCCAGCTGCGCACGCGCGGGCCGACCACGACTCCGCCCAGCGGCAGGTAGCCGCTGGTCACCCCCTTGGCGAAGGTCATCAGGTCCGGCACCACGTCGTAGTGATGACTGCCAAACCAGGAGCCCAGGCGCCCGAAGCCGGTGATCACCTCGTCGAAGATGAGCAGGGCACCGGATTGGTCACACAGCTTCCGCAGCCCCGGCAGATAACCGTCGACCGGAGGCAGCACGCCGCCAGCTCCGATCACCGGCTCGGCGACGATCGCGGCGATCCGGTCCGGGCCGTGGTAGGCGACGGCGTCGCGCATCGCGGCCAGACTGTCGTGGGGCAGCTGGTAGGTGTCGGGCAGCAGGGGCCCGAATGACGCCCGGTTGGCGGGAAGTCCGCCGATCGAGGTGCCGCCGAGCATCACGCCGTGGTAGCCGTACTCGCGGCTCAGGAAGATCGTGCGCCCAGCCTGGCCGGCGGTCCGGTGGCCGGCCCGCACGAGCTTCATCGCGCTGTCGATTGCCTCCGAGCCGCTGTTGGTGAACAGCACGCGGGCGTCGGGAATCGGCTCGAGCGCCAGCAGCGCCTCGGCCAGCCGCTGCTCAGGCGCGTTGGTGAAGCGCCCGAACGTGTGGAAAGCCTCGACGGCGGACATCTGCGCCTGCACCGCCTGGCTGATCTGGGCTCGGCCGTGGCCCGCCGCGCAGTACCACAG
>JALYTU010000347.1 GCA_030854125.1 Actinomycetota bacterium
CGTGAGGGCGCCACCCTGCTGCTCGACGGCGACGAGGGAACGCTGGTGCTCGAGCCGTCTGAGGCGATTTCGCGTGAGGCACAGGAGCGCGCGGAGCGCCGGGCGGCATCGCGAACGGCGGTTCGTCGACGCGCTCACGAGCCGGGCGCGACGAGGGACGGTGCCCGAGTAGAGGTGTTCGCCAACCTGGGCAGTCCCGGCGAAGCGGCCCGTGCGGTATCGCTGGGTGCCGAAGGGGTGGGCCTGCTGCGCACGGAGTTTCTCTACCTGGACCGTGCCGAGTTGCCCGACGAGGACGAGCAGGTGAGCACGCTGCGGGAGATCGCATCGGCGCTGGAAGGGCGACCGCTCGTGATTCGCACGCTGGACGCCGGTGCCGACAAGCCGCTGTCGGCGCTGCCAATGCCGGCGGAGACCAATCCTTTCCTGGGCGTGCGGGGGATTCGCCTCTCGCTGGCTCGTCCCGACGTGTTGGCGGCTCAGTTCCGAGCGATCCTGCGGGTCGCAGCCGACTTTCCGGTCAAGGTGATGCTGCCGATGGTGGCGACGCTGGAGGAGATCACGCAGGCTCGTGCTTTGCTTGACCAGGCGCGGCTGCAGACCGGCGTCGATGCCGCGCTGGAGCTCGGGATCATGGTCGAGGTTCCGGCCGCCGCGCTGAGCGCCGCGCGACTGGCAGAAGAGGCAGACTTCTTCTCCCTCGGTACCAACGACCTCACGCAGTACACGATGGCGGCAGAACGCGGTGATGAGCGCCTGGCGACACTGCTGTCCGGTCTCCAGCCGGCCGTCTTACGGCTGGTGCATGCGACGGTCCAGGCGGCCGCGTCCCAGAAGCGGCGGGTGGGTGTTTGCGGCGAGCTCGCCGGCGACCCTGCGGCGGCCATACTGCTGGTTGGCCTGGGCGTGACCGAGCTGAGCATGGCTCCGGTGCTCATTCCCGAGATCAAGGCGACCTTGCGAGCGATCACGCTCGGAGATGCACAGGCGGCCGGACGAGCTGCCCTCGACGCACGCGACCCCGAGGAGGCACGCGCGCTAGCGACGCGATTGCTGATGTCGATGACGGCAAGCGCAAGTGTTGGCAGCACTCTTCGCGCCGGTCAGAGATGATCGATCGAACTGGGGTCCGACACGATCGCGATGGCGCGCGCGCTCGACCTCGAGTCGTCCGACGCCTCAAACTCATCACGCCGCGCCGCGCCGGCCGAGCTCCCGCACAGCCCGCTCAAGCAGCTACGCCCGAACAGCTCGCGGCGTGACCGCCTTCACGACGACAGAGAGGTGTCGGGGAGGGTTTGACGCAGCCTCGACATGCTGCTTCCTGCCGAATCGAGCCGTACCGCGCGCTCGTCTTCATCGCTCGTATCGGACCTGACTTGACGCGTGCTGTGCGACGAATCCATTCGCGCCAACAGCTCGGCCTGACGGCTCCTTCGGCGACAATCCAGTCGCTGGGGCTCAACTCGCCGCGCGCTGACTCAGGCCGCGACACAGGGCGCGGCGCTCGAACTCCTACGTAGGCAACTCGACGATTCTGTCGCCCTCAGACTGGTCCCTGCTTGCGGGACGAGCGTACTCGGACTAGGGGGTGCGACCAACGCCCGATACTCCCACAGCCCGCGCTCCGTCGCTATGCGACCCTCACGGCGCCCGCAACCTCGACCGTCGCGTCCAGCTCGAGATCGCCCAGACCGTGTGTCAAACTTTTGTTAGACGAACGGCGGTCGACGGGCTGCAATCCGGCCCGATGTGTCGGTCGTCGACGCCCAGAATCCGAAGGTCAGCCTCTGGGAAGGTCCCGGCCGAGACCTCCCCCCGAGCGCCACAGGCCGTCCTCGCGGTCGCCGCAGCCGTGCGCTAGCGTGGCGTCATGGCGAAGGCCGCGCCGAAATGGAATCGTCCCCCGCTCGCCGTGTCCGGGAACGCACCGCGCGAGCTCGACAAGCGGGGCTATGAGAAGGAGCTCTCGCGCCTGCAGGTGGAGCTCGTGCGCCTCCAGGACTGGATCGTCCACACGGGGCTGAAGGTCGTCGTGATCTTCGAGGGCCGCGACACGGCCGGCAAGGGCGGGACGATCAAGCGAATCACCGAGAAGACCAACCCACGCGTCGTGCGAACGGTGGCGCTGGGCACGCCGACCGAACGCGAGCGCACGCAGTGGTACTTCCAGCGCTACGTGGCCCATCTGCCCGCCGCGGGCGAGATGGTCCTGCTTGACCGCAGCTGGTACAACCGCGCCGGCGTCGAACACGTCATGGGCTTCTGCACGCCGGACGAGTACGAGGAGTTCATGCGGACCTGCCCGCAGTTCGAACGCGACCTGCTGCACGCCGGGATCATCCTCATCAAGTACTGGCTGTCGGTCAGCGACGAGGAGCAGGAGCGGCGCTTCAAGGCCCGCCTGAAGGACCCCGCCAAGCAGTGGAAGCTCAGCGGCATGGACCTCGAGGCGCGCCGGCGCTGGGTCGACTACGCCGAGGCCAAGGATGACATGTTCGCCTACACCGACACGCGTGAGTCGCCCTGGTACGTCGTCGAAGCCGACGACAAGCGCACGTTACGGCTGAACCTCATCAGCCATCTGCTGGGCCTTATTCCCTACGAGGACATCAAGACCAAGGAGCTCACGCTCCCGCCCCGGCAGGACCGAGCCTACGTGCGGCCCCCGCGCGGTGAGCAGAACTACGTCCCGGAGCGCTACCGGGTCGGGTAGCGAGTCCTGAGGTCAGCCGCTCTCGATCCGTCGCGGCTGTCCTGAGCGCCGGCCGGTTGTCGTGATGTCGATCGTGCGTTTCTCGAGGGACGCGGACCGGTCGATCTCGAGGGCCTGGCGGATCTCGGCACGCATCGCGTGTCCGCGTCGGCCGCGGCGGTGAACCAGCCAGTCCGCGTGCTCGGCGCCGAGCTCGCCGACCGGCTCGGCGCCTTCGATCAGCTCGGCGAGCAGCGGTCCCCAGGGCGCGCACGCGCGCAGCATCGCCGCGGTCTGAAACAGCAGCCCCTCCATCCGCCGCAGCAGCAGGGCAGCGGGAGGAAGGGTCATCTGGCGCAGTTGGGCGATGTGGACCTGGCCGCCCTCGTCGCGCAGGCCGGCGGTGCTGCGCCACAGATCCTCTGGGGTGAGTCGCAGCGGCTCGTCGGTGCGCAGCCACCATGAGACCTGGCGCATGTACTCCAACAGCAGAGTTCCATCCCAAGCATCGAGCTCGCCGGGTAGATAGCCGAGATCGTGCATGCCGGCGAGCACTGCCGCCACGTCGGACTCACGCACCGCGCGCGAGATCCGCGCCTCGCGGGTGAGGTAGTCGGGCGGGAGCGCCCGCATCATCCCGAAGTCAAAGAAGGCCACGTGCCCGTCGGGACACAGGAGATAGTTGCCGGGGTGCGGGTCACCGAGGGCGAGGCCCTCGCGCACGGTGCCGTAGAAGAAGCGGTAGACGATCTCGGCGTAGCGGTCACGGACGGGATTGGGTGCGGCGGTGACCGCGTCGAACCCGTCGCCGTCGATCCAGTCGCTGACCAGGACCCGCCGGTGGCTGAGCTCCGTGTCGACGGCGGGCACGCGAACGAACGGGTGACCCCGCCAGAAACGCTCGACGCGCCGGTGGTTGCCAGCCTCGAGCTCGTAGTCGCACTCCTCGACGATCCGCTCCCCGAGCTCGTCGAGCACCGCACGGACCTCGAGCCCGGGCATCAGCTGGCGCAGCAGCGGTGACACCAGGCGCAGGTTGCGCATGTCGGACTCGACCGTCTCAGCGATCCCTGGGTACTGCACCTTGATCGCCAGTGCGCGTCCATCGTGGGCGGTTGCGCGGTAGACCTGCCCGATGCTCGCCGCGGCGGCCGGCTCGGGGTCAATGTCGGCGAGCACTCGCTCGGGTGCCTGACCCCACTCGGCCTGCATGATCCGGCGCATCTGCTTGAAGTCGACGGCGGGGACGTCGTCACGGAGAGAGGCAAGCCGCGCCTGCAGGTGCGCGGACTGATCTTCGTCCAGCGCCGGGAACTCGACCGTGGAGAGCACCTGCCCGGCCTTCATTGCCGCGCCGCGCATGACCGCGAGCTGATCGACGAGCGCATCGACGGTGGCGACGATGCGATCGCCGCGCCGCCGCCGCTGCTCCTCCGGGGTGCCGCGGGTATCAAACCGATTTCCGGCCCAGCGCGCCGCCCCGCCGACCGCCACGCGCCCGAGCCGGGT
>JALYTU010000348.1 GCA_030854125.1 Actinomycetota bacterium
GTCCTCACCGGCAGCGTCTATGACCTGAGCATCAGCGGGGTCGCGCACCGCCGGGCGACCGCGTATCTGTTCGTGGACTACGCCGGCTGTGCGCCGACCCTGACGGCCGAGCTGCGTCGCGCGCCCCACGCTTACGACAGCTATCCCGTGGCCGGGAGCTTTGCGCAGGTCACGGGTTGGAAATCCTCGTCGCGCGGGACCGATCACGCCTGTGCCTACCTGGTCGCGCGCGGTGGGCGGCTGCTGGCCACGGCGCGAACCCCGTTCGTGATCCGGTGATCGGCCCGCGGGTCGGCGGTTCGGGCGATGGAGGCCGCCTGCACCGCTCTCTGCGCCGACTGGCGTCTGGCCGTCGGCCGCGCGCGGGGTCGGGCGGAGGCGTAGCCTGCCTGGCGTGGCTCTCGCTGACTCCAACGGCCCGCTCGACATCGATCTGCTCGCCGCCTCGCTGCGCGCCGATGAGGCCGAGCTGGGCAGCTTCGTCGAGGCGGTCGCCGCCAAGCTCGAGGCTGCGATGCCCGGTGCGGTGCGCGCACAGCGCGGTCGCGACGGCCTGTTCGGCCCCAAACGAGTGCAGCGAGTGACCGTCGACGCCGGGGGGCGGCGCCTGGAGCTGCGCCGCGCGGGCACCGGGATCGAGACGACCTGCTCCCGGATGTCGGGCGGCATCGTCCTGAAATCCGAGACGGTCGACATCGGAACCTGGCTCGCCGCCCTCGGCGAGGCGGTCGCGGACGAGGCGCGCCGCAGTGAAACCGCCCGTGAGGCCCTCGAGCGCCTGCTCAACGATTAGGAGAGACATGGGTTTTCTGAACCGCAACGACGATCCCAACCCGGCGGCGCCGGCGGCCGGGCAGGTCACCGACGCCGGGCCGCAAGCCGCCGGTTACGAGCCGGGCTCGCTGGCCGGCATCCCCCAATCGGGTCGCGACCGGATCGAGCGGATGAAGGGCGAGGTCGCGCGCGGCTTCTTCACCAGCGATCTGTCGGTCAACGAATTCCTGCTCGTCAAGCAGGCGGGGTTCGAGCCGCTCGGGCTCGTGCTTGGCAGCTCGATCTACCACATCGGCTTTCAGCAGGCGATGTGGAATCAGAACCAGGAGATGAGCGTCCTGACGCAGGCGATGTACCACGCGCGTGAGCTGGCCATGACCCGGATGGAGGAGGAGGCCGACGCGCTCGGGGCCGACGGGATCGTTGGCGTGCGCCTCGATATCGGCCGCTATGACTGGGGTGCGGACCTGGCCGAGTTCATCGCCGTCGGCACGGCGGTCAAACACGCCGGCGGCGAGCTGCACCGGGCGCCCAACGGGCGCCCATTCACCTCGGACCTCAGCGGCCAGGACTTCGCGACGCTGCTCCGCGCCGGTTACCGCCCGGCTGGCCTGGTGATGGGCAACTGCGTCTATCACGTCGCCCGCCAGGGGATGCTCGCGTCGCTCAAGCAGGTCGGGCGCAACGTCGAGATGCCCAACTTCACCCAGGCTCTGTACGAGGCCCGCGAACTGGCCATGGGCCGGATGCAATCGGAGGCTGATCAGCTGGAGTCCGAGGGGATCGTGGGTGCCCGGATCGTCGAGCGCAGCCACGGCTGGGGCTCACACGTGATCGAGTACTTCGCGATCGGCACGGCGGTGGTCTCGACCGGCGCCGACCACACAATCGAGAAGCCCACGCTGGTACTGCCGCTCCAGGGCTGACGCCTGGCGTCTGCTCCGCTCGGGTCGTCACCCGGGCGGGTCTTGACAGGGGATCAGCGTAAGTCTAGGCTTACCGTAAGTGCCAGCTTACGCTCAACCCTTCGCACCCCACGCCGGCGATTGCCTCACCGCCCTCGGCGATCCCACTCGCCGGCAGCTCTTCGAGCGGGTCGCCCAGGGCCCGCAGTCGGTCGGCGAGCTGGCGTCCGGCATGCCGGTCAGCCGCCCGGCGGTCTCCCAGCACCTGCGGGTGCTGAGCGACGCCGGCCTGGTCCTCGGCCTGCCCGAGGGCAACCGCCGTGTCTACCGGCTCGACCCGCGCGGGGTGGAGGCGCTCCGGGCCTACCTGGATCGCTTCTGGCCCCGTGCGCTGGCCGCCTTCCGTGCCGAGGTCGAGCGACCCACCACCACCCAGGAGAGCCCATGAGCACTCAGTCCGTCGCCCCCTCCGTCCACGCCGCGACCGTCGTTCAGGCGCCCATCGAGCGGGCCTTTGAGGTCTTCACCGCCGGCATCGGGAGCTGGTGGCCAAAGGAGAACCACCTCCTCGACGCGGAGCTGGCCGAGATGGTCGTCGAGCCTCAGGTCGGCGGTCGCATCTACGACGTCGGCGTGGATGGCAGCGAGTCACACTGGGCGCGGGTGCTTGCCTACGAGCCGCCTCGGCGATTCGTGTTCAGCTGGGACATCACCACCCGGTGGACGCTCGAGACCGACCCGGCGCGCTGCAGCGAGGTCGAGGTGCGGTTCATCGTCGAGTCCCCGGAGCGCACCCGCGTCGAACTCGAGCACCGGGGAATCGAACGCCATGGCGAGGGCTGGGAATCGATGCACGCGGCGGTCGGCTCGCCCAACGGCTGGACGGGAGGCCTGGAGGCGTTTGCGCAGCGGCTCGCGTCCTGACGGATACTGCAGGGTGAGATGCCCGACGTCGACATCAAGCCCCAGCGGTACCGCGAGGAGTGGCCCAAAGAGGCTTTTGACGTCTTTCACCAGAGGGTTCGGACCGGCGTGCCGGAGACCAAGGTCTACGAACCGGTCCGGATCATCACCGTCCTCAACGCGCTGATCACCTTCCGCGCGCGCGGGGTCGGTTCCGAGCGGGTGCCGGGCGGCCCGCTGATCCTCGCCCCCAACCACGCCTCGTTCATGGATCACTTCTTCACGGGCGCATTCGTGCGCCGGCGGATCCAGTTCATGGCCAAGTCCCAGATCTTCCACAACCCGGTCGGCGCCTACATCTTCAGCCACGGCGGCGTGTTCCCGGTTCGCCGCGGGCACGCCGACGAGGACGCGTTCACGAGCGCATTTGCGATTCTCGCCCGCGGCGGCGCGGTGGGGATGTACGTGGAGGGAGGGCGCTCGCGCACGGGCCAGGTGTCCGATGAGGCCAAGCCGGGCGTCGGCCGCCTGGCGCTGGAGTCCGGGGCGCCGGTGGTGCCCGTTGCGATCCTCGGCTCCCATCAGGCTCGCAACTGGAAGCGGGGGAAGTTCCCGAAGGTCACGGTCAGCTACGGGGAGCCGCTGCGCTTCGAGCGCATCGAGCACTCCACTCGCGAGCAGCAGCAGCAGGCGGCTGACGTGATCCTGGCGCGGATCCGCGCGCAGCACGACGAGCTCGAGCAGCTCGGGCACTCCGGCACGCGCCGGCGCCGCGCCTGAGCTCATACCCGACTCTTAGCCCCAACTCACGTGCTCCCGACGCAGCGCGCGCACTCTTGCTCATGTCGCACCACCCTTCGTCACCAGAGGAACTGACATGACCCCTTCACCGTCTGACCGACGCGCCCGCGGGATCGCCATGCGCCAAGCCCGGATCGCCCGCGTCTCGGGCATCCGCCACCGTGTGGTGGCCAGCGCGCTCGCGCTGTTCGTGGCCACCTGGTTGCTGATCACGATCCTGCTCGTCTCGGGCCATGATCCGGCGCTCGCCCGCACCAAGACGGTGGCCACCGCCGCGAGGTCGGCCACCACGACGAGCACGAGCACCACGAGCCCCCCGACGACCAGGACGTCGGGCACGACGACCAGCACTCCGGCCACCAGGACGACGAGCACGACCGCCGCCAGCAGCCCGTCCTCGAGCTCGAGCAGCTCCTCCCCCACCGCGCTGACCTCGAGCCAGTCATGAGCGACCCTCCCGCCCCTGGCACCACGCCGGAGTCGCTGCATCGCTTTGACTGCTTCGGCGGCCGCTGCACGGTGATCGTCGCCGACGGCGAACGTCCCGCCGACGCGGCTGCGGCGGCCGCGATGTGCCGCCGGGTGCTGCTGCGCCGGCACGACCGGTTCTCGCGTTTTGTGCCCGACAGCGAGATCAGCGTGCTCAATCGCGATCCCCGCCCGACGGTTTCGGTCAGTCCCCTGCTGGCCCGGCTGGCCCAGGCCGCGCTGCGCTGCGCGCGGGACACCGGCGGCCTGGTCGACGCGACGCTGGGAGCCGAGATCGAACGGGCCGGCTACCGGACATCAATTGAGGGCGACGGCATCCCGCTGGAG
>JALYTU010000349.1 GCA_030854125.1 Actinomycetota bacterium
TCCCAGGGCTTGACGCCACGCTCCCAGTAGCCGTCGTAGCGCCCGCAGGCACACCACGCGAGGTCCAGGGCCGCCGCGCCCGCCCGCCGGATGTCGCGCACCCGGGGCAGGACCCGGGTCAGCACCTCGGCCTGCCGGGCGCGGACCTCGGCCGCGTAGCCGAACCCGGTCGCGATCAGCGCGGTGCCCAGCTCATCCCGCTTCGAGCCGGCGATCGGCGCTCCGTTCAACAGCGCCGGACCCGATCGGTTGGCGGTGAAGACCTCGTCGCGCACGGGATCGAGGACGACCCCGGCCAGCGCGCCGTCGCGATCCTCACAGGCGACGCTGACCGCGAACTGGGGTACGCCGAACAGGTAGTTCGTGGTCCCGTCCAGCGGATCGATCACCCAACGCAGCTCACCGTCGCCGGTCGCCCCGCCCTCCTCGCCGAGAATCGCGTCCTGCGGGCGGCGCTCGCCGAGCACACGGCGGATCGCCGTCTCGGCGGCCACATCGGTTTCGGAGACGAGATCCGTCGGGCTGCTCTTGGCGCGGGTCTCGAGCACGGTGCCGAACCGCGGCATCAGCGCCGCGGCGGCGGCGCGCGCGGCGTCACGGGCGATGACGAGCAGTTCGGTCTCAAGATCACGGTCGGTCATCTCGTTCGTTGTACATGATGCGGTCCGCCATGGAATCATGCGCGGCCATGGCTGCCGCTGACACGGCCACCGCCCTGACCGGCTTCGCCGAGCGAGGCGGGGGAACGAACGCCGAGCGCCGGGCGGCCCAATGGCTGGCCGGCGAGATCGCCGACGCGCGACGCACCACGTCCGTGGACACCTTCTGGTCGCGTCCGGAGTGGGCGCTGGCGCAGGCGTGGCACATTGCGCTGGCCCTGGCCGGCAGCCTGGTCTCGATTGGCTCTCCGACGCTCGGCGGGGCCATGGTGCTGGCCGCGATCGTGTTCGCCCTCGCCGACGCGCTCAGCGGCGTCTCGCCGGGACGGCGCCTGTCGCCCGAGCGCGCCAGCCAGAACGTGGTCTCCCCCGCGCCCGACCTCCAGCGTCCGGTCCGGCTGATCGTCTGCGCCAACTACGACGCGGGGCGGATGGGGCTCGTCTACCGCCCTGCCCTGCGTGGCGCCGCGGCCGCCCTGCGCCGCGGGACCGGTGGCTGGGCGCCCGGGTGGCGGGCCTGGCTGCTGCTGGATGCCGTGGCCGCCCTGGTCCATCGCCGTGCTGCGCCGCGGTGGGGACACCGGCCGTCCCGTGGCGATCGCCCAACTGATCGTCGCGGTGGTGTTGATCCTCGCCCTCGCCCTGCTGCTCGAACAGGCGGCCGCACGCGTGGGGCCGGCCGCCGGCGACAACGCCAGCGGGGTCGGGGTCGCCCTGGCCCTGGTCCACGCCCTCGACGTCTCCCCGCCCCGCCACGTCGCTGTCGAGCTCGTCCTGACCGGCGTCGGTGACGGCTCGGGCGCCGGCCTGTCACACCATCTGCGCGCGCACCGCTCACCTCCGGGCACCGATACCGTCGTCCTCGGGCTCGCCGCCAGCGCCCACGGCGACCCCTGCTGGTGGACGTCTGACGGGAGCCTGGTTCCGCTGCGCTTCGGCCAGCGCCTGATCGCACTCGCAGCCACCGCTGCAACTGGGGTGCCCGGGGCGCGTCCTCACCGGGGACGGGGCGGCTCCCCCGCTCTGCCCGCCCGTCGGCTCGGGCTGCCCGCGATCACCCTCGGGGGCCTTGACTCCCGCGGACTGGCCCCGCGCTCACACCTCCCCGACGATCGTGCCGACGCGATCGACCCCGCCGCCACCGACCGTGTCCTTGGCCTTGCACTGACCATGTTGGAAGCGACGGACGCGGAGCTGGCCGCCGCGTCATCGGTATGACCGGGGCGCCCCGACCTAGACTGCACCACCGTGTCGGCCCCCTCCCCCCCGGTTGTCGTGCTCGCCGGCGGGACCGGAGGCGCCAAGCTGGCCCGCGGCATGGTCGATGCCACCGGGCCTGGCGAACTGGTGGTGATCGCCAACACGGGTGATGACATCGAGATCCACGGCGCCTATGTCTCCCCCGATCCCGACCTCGTCAGCTTCTGGCTGGCGGACCGGATCGACAGCCGTGGCTGGGGCTTGCACGGCGACACGTTCGCAGTCATGGACGGACTGCGCGAGCTCGGCGTCGACGTCTGGTTTCAGCTCGGAGACCGCGACCTCGCGTACGGTCTGGAGCGTGCCCGCCGGCTGACGGCCGGCGACCGGCTCACCGAGGCGCAGGCCGCGATCACCGCGGCGCTGAGCGTGCCCGCCCGGGTGCTGCCGATGAGTGACCAGCCGGTCCGCACCCGCGTGCTCAGCGATGATCACTGGTGGGGACTGCAGGAGTTCCTGATCCGCAACCGGGGCGAGGGCGAGATCACCGATGTGGACTTTCGCGGCGCCCGCTGCGCATCGCCGAGCCCCGAGGTGCTCGAGGCGATCGGGCACGCGCGGGCGATCATCATCGGGCCGTCCAACCCGGTCATCTCGATCGGACCGATCCTCGCCCTGCCCGGCTTGCGCGAGGCCATTGCCGCGGCGCCCGCGCCCGTCGTGGCGGTCAGCCCGATCGTGGCCGGCGAGGTTCTCAAGGGCCCGACGGCGGCGTTCATGCGGGGGGCTGGTCTGCCGGTCTCAGCCGAGGGCGTCGCCGAGCTCTACTCCGGGCTGATCGACGGCCTGGTCGCCGACGAGCGTATCGACGGCCTGCCGGTGCTCGAGATCAATGTGCTCATGGACACCGCGCCGGCCCGGGCCCGGGTCGCGCAGGAGACCCTTGACTTCGCGCTCGCGCTGCGCTGACCGGTGTCCACACCGCTCGCCATCCTCCCCTTCAAGGGCTTTGATCAGGCCAAGCAGCGCCTGCGCGACACCCTCGGCGCCCAGCCCCGGCGGGCCCTGGTCGAGGCGATGTTCGCGGACGTACTGATTGCTCTGCGCCGCACCACTGCGCTGAGTGGGATCCTCGTCGTGTCCGCGGACACGGTCGCCCAGCAGATCGCCCAGGGTTACGGTGCCGAGGTGATCGACGATGATCAGCGCGGCCACAACCAGGCCGCCGCCCGCGGGATCGCCCACGCCCGGCAGGCCGGGGCCGAGCGGGTGTTGCTCGTCCCGGGTGATTGTCCGCTGCTGGACCCCGCGGAGCTGACCGAGCTGATCAGCGCCCCCGCGTCCGCACGCTCGGTCGCGATCGTGCCCGACCGTCACGGGAGCGGCACCAACGCGCTGCTGATCTCCCCACCGGGGGTGTTCGGGCCCGCCTTCGGCCCGGGTAGCTGTGCCCGGCATCAGCAGAAGGCCCAGGCCGCCGGTCTGGAAGCCCGCACGGTTGTCCTGCCCTCGCTCGCGCTGGATGTGGACACCCCCGAGGATCTGACCGAGATCGAGACCACGCTCGGCCGGGTGCGCGGCGGAGCCGCCCACACGCGCGGCATGATCCTGCAGCTCGCGCGGATGCGCGAGACCGAGTCGTGATCTGCGCAACCGCTCTCGACGGTCTGCCCGAGGTCCGAGCCGGAGACGACCTGATCGCACTGCTGCACAGAGCGCTGCCCGCTGATGGGGGCGGCCCGCTGGACGTGCTCGTGCTCGCCCACAAGATCGTCTCCAAGGCCGAGGGCCGCACCCGGCGGCTGAGCGAGGTGACCCCCGGCAATCGTGCCCGGGAGCTCGCCGCCCAGCTCGACAAGGATCCGCGCCAGGTCCAGGTCGTGCTCGACGAGTCCGCCGAGATCCGCCGCGCCGAGCACGGCGTGCTGATCGCGGTCACCCACCACGGCTTCGTCTGCGCCAACGCCGGCGTCGACGCGTCCAACGCCCCCGACGACGACACGGTGATCCTGCTGCCAACTGATCCAGACCGCTCGGCACGCGAGCTCCGGGCCGGTCTGCGGGCGCGCCGGGGGACGGCGCCGGCGGTTCTGATCACGGATTCGTTCGGGCGGGCGTGGCGACACGGCCAGGTCGACGTCGCGATCGGCTGCGCCGGGCTGCGCGGGCTCGAGGACTGGCGCGGGCTCACCGATGCCCGCGGGCACGAGCTCAAGGCCACCTGGATCGCCGTCGCCGACGAGCTGGCCGCCACCGCCGACCTGGCGCGCGCCAAGGACGCGATGCAGCCGGCGGTTCTCGTCAGCGGGGCCGGCCGTCACGTCACCGCCGAGGACGGCC
>JALYTU010000350.1 GCA_030854125.1 Actinomycetota bacterium
GGCCCAGGTGGGCCTGCCCGACGGCACGTTCGCGATTGTGCAGGGCGCCGCCCAGGAGCTCGGCGAGGCGCTGGTCGAGGCGGAGGGCATCGCGGCCGTCTCCTTCACCGGGTCGCTGCGGGGGGGCCGGGCCCTGTTCGACCGGGCGGCCCGCCGCCCGCGGCCGATTCCCGTGTTCGCGGAGATGGGCAGCGTCAATCCGGCGGTGCTGACGCGTGCCGCCCTGCGGGCTCGGGCCGATGAGCTGCGCGACGCGCTGCTGGCCGCGATCACCTTTGCGGCGGGGCAGCTGTGCACCAAGCCGGGAGTGGTGTTCGTCCCGGCCGGCGCTGAGGGCGACGCGTTCGTCAGCGAGATCGCCGCCACCCTGGATCACGCTGACGCGCCGGTGATGCTCAACGACCGGCTGGCGCAGGGCTTCGCCGCCGGCCTGAAGGAGGTGGCCGACCAACCTGGGGTGCGACTGCTGACCAAGCGCCCACAGGCCGAGGAACCCGGCTTCCGTCAGGCTCCGGCCGCGTTCTCCGTCGACGCCACGACGCTGGCACGCGAAGGGGGGATTCGCCAAGAGATCTTCGGCCCCGCCGTGCTCCTGGCCCGGTATCAGGACGAGGCCGAGCTCCTGGCAGGGCTGGGCGCCTTCGACGGTCAGCTCGCCGCCGCAGTGTTCGCCCAGAGCGACGAGGACGATCCCCTGATCCTGCGCGTGAGCATGTTGCTCAAGGAGCGGGTTGGCCGGCTTGTGTTCGACGCCTTCCCGACCGGGGTGGCGGTGACTTGGGCGATGCAGCACGGAGGACCCTACCCGGCGAGCACCTCGCCGGAGCACACCTCGGTCGGCCTGACCTCCACCCGGCGGTTCATGCGCCCGGTGTGCTGGCAGAGCGCTCCGGCCAGTGCCCTTCCCCCGGCGCTGCGCGACGAGAATCCGAGCGGCATCTGGAGGCGGGTCGACGGCCGCCTGACCGATCAGGCGGTCGGGTCCTGAGGCCGACGCAGCGCACTCGCTAACCAGCGCACCGGCGGTCACGCGTACGGGTCGATCTACCGGGCCGGTTGGAGGACCACGCCGACCTGCCCTGGTTCTTGTGTGCGACTGAGTGGTGGCGGCTGCTTGCGGGGTCGGTCAGCCGAGTCTCAAGAGCAACGCCCGGATCCGTTGCAGCGCGACGGTCAGATTGACGCGCGAGTTCGCGTAGGAGAGGCGCAAGTGCTCAGCCCCCGCGGCCCCGAAGGCCGAACCGGCGAGGACCGCGACCCCCGCCTCCTCGAGCAGACGGGTGGCCAGGCGCTCCGCAGTGATCGGCAGCGCGCTGACGTTGGGAAACGCATAGAACGCCCCGTGTGGCGTGCGACACGAAACGCCGGGCAGATCGTTGAGACCTGCGATCAGCAGGTCGCGGCGGGCGCGGAACTCCTCCAGCATCTCGTCGGCTTGGGTCTGCGGACCCTGCAGCGCAGCGATCCCGGCGTGCTGGATGAACGGGGGTACGCACGAGGTGGAGTTGACGAAGAACCGAGTCAGCGGCTCGACCAAGCGCTCCGGCACACACGCGTAGCCGCAGCGCCACCCGGTCATGGCATAGGTCTTGGAGAGCCCGTCGAGGACGACCGTACGCTCGAGCATCCCAGGGACGCTGGCGATCGAGGCAAAGCTGCCCTCATACAGCAGCCGCGAGTACACCTCGTCGGAGAGCACCCAGGCGCGGGTGCGGGTGATCATCGCGGCCATGGCATCGAGATCCTCCGCGTCGATCACCCCACCGGTCGGATTGTGCGGCGAGTTGAGGATCACCAGCTTGGTCCGCTCGCTCAGCCGCGCATCGAGCTCCTCGGGGTTCAAGCTGTAGTCGCGCTCCTCCCGCAGGGGGATAGGAACCGGCGTGGCCCCCGCCCACCGGATCGCCGACTCATATATCGGAAAGCTCGGGTCCGGGATGACGACCTCGTCCCCAGGCTCACACACCGCCAGGATCATGAAGAACAGGAACGGCTTGGCTCCGTTGCCGACCAGAACCCGCTCAGCGGGGATCTCAATTCCCCGGGCTCTGGAGAGCTCGGTCGCGATCGCCGAACGGAACTTCGGTAATCCAGCGCTCGGGCAGTAGTGCGTGTGCCCGGCCCGCACAGCGGTGAAGGCGGCCTCCGAGACGTGACGCGGCGTGTCGAAGTCCGGCTCACCGATCTCCAGATGGATTACGTCATGTCCCTCCGCCTCGAGCTCGCGTGCACGGGCCAGGACGGTGAACGCCGACTCCGTGCCCAGCGCGCTCACGCCCCGAGCCAGCTCAGGACCCCGGCTCATGCGCGGAGTCCGGTGCGGTGGCGCTCACCCGTGGGGCTGATTCGGTGCATGCCCTACATCTAGCGCAATGGGTAGCAAACCGCTCATCGGTGCGGTATAGAGACCCATGGCCGCCCCCGATCGCGCGTACGCCTTTGCCAAGGCGCGGATCCTGGACGGTCGCTTCCCGGGCGGAACGCTGATCACCGAAGGCAACGTCGCCGCCGCCACCGGCCTCAGTCGCACGCCCGTCCGCGAGGCGTTTTCCCGCTTGGCCTCGGAGGGCCTGCTCAAGGTCTATCCGAAGCGCGGCGCTCTGGTCGTCCCAGTTTCCGCTGCCGAGGTGGAGAGCGTGATGGAGACGCGGATGCTGGTCGAGCAGTTCGCGATTCAGAAGGTGATCGAATCCGCGATCGACCTGGGCACGGCACCCGAGGAGGCGATCGCCAGACAGGCGCACTTCGCCGCCACCGATGACCTCCCAGGATTTGTCGAGGCTGATCATGAATTTCACCGCGTGTTTGTCGCCGCAGCCTCTAACGCGATCCTGCTCCAGCTCCACGACTCGATGCGCGACCGCGAGAATCGCATGGGGCTGGCCGCCCTGCTCCGTGACGACGGCCGCGCCCCTCAGGCGCTTGAGGAACACCATATGCTCGCGCGGGCGGTCGCGGCCCGGGATGCAGATGTCGCCCGAGCGATCGTCACGACCCACCTCAGCGCCACCCTCGCACTGCTGCGTGACCGCTCCTCACCGCTCGGCGAACCCTGAGCTCACCTACCGGGGCGTAGGTCAACGAAACCGGGCACATCACCCTCCTCGCTCCCGCCCACGGTTCCGGCCTCGTGGGCGCGGCCGACCCCTTAGGGGCTCGCGTTCACGGCGCAAGCGAGGGCGTCAGGGGTTGACGGTGTTCTGGCGGGCCGCCGACGTCGAGGCCTGGTGCGTGGCCCCTCCCGCGAAGCTGGCCTGGGCCTGCCAGTTGCCGGGTCGTTGGGCACGCTCGAATCGCTGAACGCGCCCGTGGCGTCGGAGCTGACGGTGTGGGTCAAGCTCTCCAGTGGGCCCTGGGTCTGGCGGGTGTAGGTCACCGAGATCGTCTCCCCGCCCGGGGCCGGGCTGAGCATGCCCGAGCCTGTAGCGCTGTCTTGACGGTGGCCTGCCCGGACAGCTCAGCGTCAGCGTCGTGCTCACCGGCGGTGGCGGCGGTGGTGGCGATGGCGGCGGTGGCAGCAGCGGCGTGAGCACGCCGAGCCATGGGCTGGGGGGCTGGAAATGCCGGATCTGAGTTCTGCGCACGCTTGCCGGCGGTGCCCGTCGCCGCGCGGCGTGATGTCACACCCAGGTGGGCATTGCCGTGATCGGCAGCACGCCGGTGCCGGGCCCGCGAAACCGAGCTCGAGACGCGACTCGGCCTACAAAAGCTCCGACGAAGCAGCCAGCAGATCTCGCCTCGCGTGGGTCCAGCGCCCACCCAGGACGGACCGATCTGGCCGGCGGCAGATCGCTGCGGACCACGCGTCCTCGTCGGAACGTCGCGTCGGCGACGACCATCGCGGCGCGTTCATGACCGGACTCCGCCGCGGCGGGTGCCGTGGGGATCACACGCACGGACCATCCGCCACCGCAACCTGCGGCCAATGATCCAGCCGACAAAACGTCACGTAGCACGGATGTATCCCATTGCCACAGGAGGTTTCATGAACGACACGGGAAGCAATAACGAGGCGCCCCGCGCTGCGGGGGCTGTTGAGCTGCTGGCTCGCGATGATGTGGAGCGCAAGCGGTTTTTGAAGATGGCGGGTAAGCGGTTGGGCGCGGGTGCGGCGGCGACGTCGTTGGCGGCGTTTGTGGCCGCGTGTGGGTCGAGTTCGTCGAGTTCTTCAAGCGCGTCCAGTTCGGCTGCGCCGTCG
>JALYTU010000351.1 GCA_030854125.1 Actinomycetota bacterium
GTGCCGAGCAGCGCCTCGGCCTGCGCGACAGCCTCGCCGGTCGGCAGGCATGTGCTGCCGCTGCGCTCGGCTTCGGAGAGGACGTGGAGGATCGCCGCCCGTTCACGCGCGCCGTCCCCCGCCGTGGTTCCCGTGGCCAGCGCGATCCGGTCCGCGATCGCGAAGCCGACGCCGAACAGGCTGGTCAGCTCATAGGGGTCGGCGGCGATGCGCTCGTGGGCGTGGTCGCCGTGGTGGTCGTGGATCCGCCCCGCGAGGTAGGCCAGCCCGTGGGGCGCCAGCAGCAGGTGCAGGCGGCGGGTGACCCGCAGCGTCTGCCACGAGGCGGCTGCCTCCTGCGCGCGGGTGCCGCTCAGGCCGGCCACGGCGAACGCACCGGCCGGATCGCGGTCGATCGCGTCCAGAACCTCGGCGGGGCCGTACCGGCCGACCAGGTTCGCCGCGCGCTTGGCCCCGATGTGCTTGACGCGCTTGAGGTAGGCGGCCACCGCCTGCGGATCCTCGGGCGGCAGCGGCCGCGCCTGAGCGACCTTGACCTGAGGGCCATAGCGGCTGTCCTGCACCCAGGTGCCGCTGACCTGCACCCGCTCGCGCTCCTCGAGATGGACAAGCGGCCCGACGAGCGCGACCGGCGTCCCGTCGGCCTGAGCGGCGTCGAGCACCGCCCAGCCGCTCTCGGTGTTCGCGTAGCGGACAAAGCGGACCGTCACCTCGGCCTCGAAGCTGGAGTCCATCGTTGCCGTCACGTTAGACCCGCGCGCGCCGCCGATCCGAAGATCGTTGCCTGGCCGTCACACCTCGGGACGGTGAGCGATCATCCATACGTGCTCGCCCATCTGCTTGCCCCGGTCAACCGCCGCGCTGCCGACGCGCTCGGCCTGCCGTGCCGGCTGCCGACCGCCACGGGGGTCGCCCTGACCTTCGACGACGGACCGCACCCGGAGGGCACGCCGGCGGTGCTCGAGGTGCTGGCGCGGGCCGGTGCTCCGGCGACCTTCTTCGTGATCGGCGAGCAGGTGCGGCGCCGGCCGGGCCTGGTGGCGGAGATCGCCGCTGCCGGACACGGGATCGGACTGCACGGCTTCCAGCATCGCCTGCAGGCCCGGCTGCCGCCCGCGGTGGTGCGCGATGACGTGCGCCGGGGAGTGGCGGCGATCGAGGACGCGATCGGTGCCACTCCGGTCCTGCATCGGCCGCCGTTTGGCATCTACAGCCCTGCGGGGCTGGCCGCGGTGCGAGCCGCCGGCATGCGGCCGTTGCTGTGGTCGCGGTGGGGCAAGGACTGGCGGCGCCGGACGACCCCGCGCCGGATCGCGGGCCGCGTGCTCGCCGGGGTGCTCCCCGGGGACGTGATCCTGCTGCACGACGCCGACTTCTACAGCGCCCATAACTCACACCGCAGGACGGCGGCGGCGCTGGCGCCTATCCTCAGAGAGCTGGACCGGCGTAGAGTCGGTACCGTCCTCGCCGTCTGAGACGCTTGCCGCCGCGCTCGCGTCTCTGGCACGATGGCACTCAACGGGGTTCGACACGCCTGGCCGGCGATAGCAGCGCGTCGAAGCCCGGCCGCACGCGCACACTTCACATGACCTCCGCCTCCGCCTCCCCCCAGAGCGTCCCCGACTACACGCGTTTCGCGATCGGGTTCGATCAGCGTGACCGCGCGCGCCTGCACAGCCTGATCGACGACGTGCTCGACTCCAACCGCTGGTCGGAGGCCGACATGAACGGCCGCTTTGAGACCGCCTGGGAGGCCTGGAACGAACTGCCCGCGGTCGCGATGTCGAGCTGGGCCGGCGGCGCGATGGCCGCCCTGCACTTCGCGCAGGTCGGCGCCGGGGACACCGTGCTGTGCCCGTCGAACACCTTCATGGCCACCCCGCTGGCGGCGATCCGCGCCGGCGCCGAGGTCCGCTTCGTGGACTGCAATCGCGAGGACCTGTGCATGTCCTTTGCGGACTTTGAGCGAGCCGCCGAACAGCACAAGCCCAAGGCGGCGATCCTCGTCCACATCGGCGGCCACATCGCGTTCGATTCCGACCGCATCGCCGCCTACTGCCGCGAGAACGGCATCTTCCTGATCGAGGACTGCGCGCACGCGCACGGCGCGAGCTTTCACGGCGTCAAGCCCGGCGCCTGGGGCGATGCCGGGATCTACTCGCTGTACGCGACCAAGACGATCTCGACCGGAGAGGGCGGCGTGCTCGTCTCGCGCCGGCCCGAGGTGGTCGAGCACGCACGGGCATTTCGCAACTACGGCAAGCCGACCTACGAGGTGGCCGGCCTGAATTACCGCATGAGCGAGTTCACCGCCGCGCTCGGCCTGGTGCAGATCGAGCGGATGCCCGAAATCGTCAGCTGGAAGAACGACGTCGCCCGGGCCGAACTCGACCCTCAGTTCCCGAGCCGGTTGCAGCTGCCCGAGGGGATGACCTCCGGGCTGTACAAGTACGTCGTCTTCGACTGGCTGGAGAAGTCCACCGGCCGTGTCTACGACGAGCCGTGCCACCGGATCATGGGTCACGACGACGATCTGCCCAACTCCGACTGGGTCGCGCGAAACCATTCCTGCGTTCCGCTGTATTACCGTCCGGTGAGCTGAGCAGATGCGCGTCCTCGTCACAGGTGGCTCGGGATTCATCGGCTCGCACGTGGTCGACAAGCTGCGCGAGCGCGGTCACGAGCCCGTCATCTATGACCTGCGGCCCTCGCCCTGGCACCTCGGGCCCGACGGGACCGGGTCCACGGTCGACACCGTGCTCGGCTCGATCACCGACCGCGAGGCGCTCGAGCGCGCGCTGCACAGTTGCGACGCCGTCGCCCATCTCGCGGCCGTGGCCGACGTCAACGATGTGCACGCCTCGCCCGAGGATGCTGAGCGCGTCAACGCCCGCGGGACCGTCGCGGTGCTCGAGGCCGCCCGCCGAGCCGGGGTCAAGCGGATCGTGTACGCGTCGACGATCTGGGTCTACTCCGACTGCGAGCCCGAGGAGGTCAACGAGGAGACGCTGCTGCCGCCTCCCAGCCACCTCTACACCAGCACCAAGCTGGCCGGCGAGCTGTACTGCAAGGCCTACCAGGAGCTCTACGGGATCGACTACACGATCCTGCGCTTCGGAATCCCCTACGGTCCCCGCGCCCGCGAGGCCGCCGTGGTCCCCGCGTTTGTCAACAAGGCGCTGGCCGGGCAGCCGCTGACGCTGGCCGGCGACGGCAGTCAGTCGCGCAAGTTCGTCTACGTCGAGGATCTCGCCGACGGCGTCGCCAGCGGCCTGGACGAGATCGCCGTCAACCGGGTCTACAACCTGGCCAGTGACGAGACGGTGACGATCAAGCAGATCGCCGAGACGATCAAGGACCTGATGGGCGACGTCGAGATCGTCCACACGCCCGCCCGTCCCGGTGACTTCGGCGGCAAGATCGTCTCCAGTGACCGGGCCGAGTCCGAGCTGGGCTGGACGGCCAAGACACCGTTCGCCGAGGGCGTGCGCCGCTACATCGCCTGGCGCCACGAGCAGGCGCAGGCCAAGGCCCAAGGGGTGCAGGCGGCGGTCATCCCGGCCGGCGAGCCCGACGCCGAGGCCAAGCCGCGCGAGGTGCTGATCATCTCCGCAGACATCGGCGAGGGCCACGATCTTCCCGCGCGCGCGATCGCGCGGGAGTTCGCCGACGAGGATCCCGATGCCCATATCTCGGTCGTCAACGGTCTGCCGGCGATGGGTCCGATCCTCACCAAGGTGCTGCGTGAGAACTCGATGTTCATGTTCCAGTACCTGCCGTGGCTGTTTGACCTGCAGTACTGGCTGTTCATGTACTTCGCTCCCACCCGCTGGCTGTCGCGCAAGCTGCTGACCCTCTTCGGCGGCCGCGGGCTGATGCGCCTGATCAAGGCCCACGATCCCGACCAGATCGTGTCGACGTACCCGGGGGTGACCGCGGTGCTCGGTGAGCTGAGACGCAACGGCCGGCTCAAGGTGCCCTGTTACTCCTCGATCACGGATCTCGCCGGTCTGCAGTTCTGGGCCCACCCAGGGATTGACCTGCACTTCATCACCCATCCGGAGTCCGCGGACGAGGTCGAGGCGATCGCCGGTCCGGGCAGCGTCCGCTGGGCCAAGCCGCCGACCTCGCCGGCTTTCCTGGCCGCCCGCTCGCGAGCTGACGCGCGACGCGCGCTCGCGCTGCCCGCCGAGGGC
>JALYTU010000352.1 GCA_030854125.1 Actinomycetota bacterium
CCGGCATGCAGGCCCAGAAGGAGCACTCGCCCCCGATCAGCTCGCGTTCGACGAGCGCGACATCAAGACCTTCGGCGGCGAGCTGGCCGGCGCAGACCTCGCCGGCCGGGCCGGCCCCGATCACCACCACGTCGTGCTGACTCATGTGCGCTGGCCGGTCGGGCGGGTCACGCCCAGAACCGTAGTGGACCGGTGACGGCGGCCCGTCAGGCGATCTCGCGCAACTTTCCGGTCTCGACCTCGTAGACGAAGCCCCGCACCGAGCCCTTGTTGGGGATGAACGGCGAGGCGTTGATCCGGGCGATCGACTGGCGCACGTCGCCCTCCAGATCAGCGAACGCCTCTGCCGCCCACGCGGGACGGATCCCGGTGTCTCTCTCGATCGTGTCCTTGAAGTCGTCGTCGCGGAAGGTCAGCATCCCGCAGTCGGTGTGGTGGATGAGGATGATCTCCTCGGTTCCCAACAGCCGCTGGGAGATGGCCAGCGAGCGGATCTCGTCGTCGGTGATCACGCCGCCGGCGTTGCGAATCACGTGCGCGTCGCCCTCGGAGAGTCCGAGCGCTCCGTACACGTTCAGGCGAGCGTCCATGCAGGCCACGACGGCGACCTGCTTGGCGGGAGGAAGGGGAAGCTCGGCCTTGTCGAACGCCTCGGCATAGCCGGCGTTGTTGGCGATGAGGTCATCGGTCTGGCTCATGTGTTTCTCCTTGAGGGGGTGTGTGCGGACCCGCCGGTGGCTTCGGACCCGGGTTGAGTGTCCCCGTAAGACGCGTTCGTAGACCGTAGCAAGTCAATCGAATTAGTCGGCGATACACGGGGTCCAGGAATTCAGGCGCTCAGGCGCGACGGACGAGGCCGAGCACGCCGCATGAGATAGTGCTACGTGATGTCGCCCGAAACCCCCCTCGTCCTCGTCTCCAACCGCGGTCCGGTCACCTTCCAGCCGGGCGGCCAGATCAAGCGGGGGACCGGCGGCCTGGTCACCGCGCTGATCGGTCTCGCCTCTCACCGACCCGTGACCTGGGTCGCCTCGGCGATGACCGACGAGGACGTGGACGCCGCCGAGCGAGCGGGTGGGCGCCCGTTTCCGGTCAGCACGCCGGACGGCGACGAATACCGGGTCAAGCTCGTCGCGTCCGATCCTGAGGCGTACGACGGTTTCTACAACATCATCGCCAACCCGTTGCTCTGGTTCATCCAGCACTACCTGTGGGACCTCTCTAATGCGCCGGACATCCGCCGCAACGAGACCGAGGCGTTCGAGTTCGGCTACAACGCGGTCAACGAGGATCTGGCCAACGCGGTGCTGGAAGAGGTCGCAGACGTCGAGGAACCCGTCGTCATGGTCCACGACTACCACCTCTACACGCTGCCGGGACTCATCCGCCGCCAGCGGCCCGACGTGTTCCTGCACCACTTCGTGCACATCCCCTGGAGCCAGTCGGACTCCTGGCGCGTGCTCCCCTCGGTGATCCGTCGCGAGATCTACGACGGAATTCTGGCCAACGACATCGTTGGCTTCCACACCCGCTCCTACCGCCACAACTTCCTGCAGTGCTGTGAGGACCTGATGGGCTATGACGTCGACTACGAAGGCGGCGTGGTCCGCATCGGCGACCGCGAGGTCTGGGTCCGGGCCTATCCGCTGCCGATCGATTCGCGAGCCATTCGGGCCGTGGCTCAACGTCCTGGCGTCCACGAGTTCGAGGCCGAGCTGCTGCGTCGCCGCCGCGATCATCTGATCCTGCGCGTCGACCGTGCGGACCTGAGCAAGAACGTCCTGCGCGGGTTCAGCGCCTTTGACACCTTCCTCGAGCAGCACCCCGAGTTCCGCGAGCGGGTCACCTTCATCGCTCAGCTGATGCCGTCCCGAACCGACGTGCCCGAGTACGCCGAGTACCTGGAGCGGATCGAGGCGGTCGTCGCGGTGGTCAATCACCGTCATGGATCTCCGGACTGGATGCCGATCCAGCTCAAGCTGCGCGACGACCTCGAGGAGGCCGTGGCCGCCTACAAGCACTACGACATGCTGATGGTCAACGCGATGTTCGACGGGATGAATCTCGTCGCCAAGGAAGGCCCGTTGGTCAACGAGCGGGCCGGGGTCTCAGTGCTGTCGGAGAACACCGGCGCCCATGAGGAGCTCGGCGAGTTCGCTCTGTCGGTCAACCCATTCGACATCCAGGAGCTGGCCGACTCGATCCACGCCGCGCTGACGATGCCGATCGAGGAGCGCCGGCGGCGCCACGAGGGCCTGAAATCGATCGTGACCGCCCGCAACCCGGGGGATTGGCTGGACGACCAGCTCGCCGACATCCGGGCCAAGGGCCGCTCCTAGTCGGGGGCTGGGTCAATCAAGCGTCCGGCCCTGATTGAGGCGCTTGATGTACCCGGCAATCCGCTCCCGCCGCCCAACCGGTGACCGGACGCTGTGCAGGCGGTACAGGAACGCGTAGCGCGGGCTGCCCGTCAGGGTCATGAAGAACGCGCGTGCCGCCGGGTTCTCATCCAGCGCGCTCTGGAAGTCGTCCGGGACGGTCGCCGAGCTCTGCGGCGGGTAGGCGGCGGACCAGCGCCCGTCAGCACGGGCCGCCTCGACCTGGCGCAGACCCGCCGGTTGCATCCGCCCCGCCGCGATCAGCTGCTCGGCCGCCTCGCGGTTGATCTGCGACCAGCGGCTGCGCGGCCCCCGAGGCGTGAAGCGCTGCAGCCAGTGGCGCTCGTCACGACCGCGCTTCTGACCGTCGATCCACCCGAAGCAGATCGCCGTCTCGAGCGCCTCGGGATAGCTCACACTGGTGGCGTCCGACCCACGCTTGGCAATCATCAGCCAGACGCCCGGGGAGGCGGCGTGCTGCTCTCCGAGCCACTGCTCCCAATCGGCCGCAGTCGCCGCCGCATGGATCGGGAGCTCGGGAGCGAGTGGGCGGCCGGCCATGGCGCCATGTTGCCAACCGCGGGGCGGGATCGCACCAGGACCCCGGGTGCAACCGGCCTTGGGCACGCCCTCGCTATAGTCGTTCGCCGTCCGTCCCACGGGCGTTTCATCATGGCGAAACACATCCCCCTCTATGACCTGATGCTCGTGATCTCGGCGACCGCCGACGACGAGCGCCGCGCGAAGATCCTCGCCGACACCGAGGCCCAGATCAGCAGCGGCGGCGGCACAATCGAGCGCAACGACGATTGGCACACCCGCGCACTGGCCTACGAGATCCGCCACCAGACCGAGGGTGAATACCACCTTCTGCAGTTCACCGGTCCCGCCGCACTGCTTGACGCTGTCTCGCACAACCTGCGGATCGACGACGGCGTGCTGCGCTTCCGGATCATCAAGGTCGTGCCCGGCACCCCCGACGCACCCGACGCGCCGCCGGCAGCAGCTGCCGCGGCCGTCGCAGCACCCGTCGCCGCTGAGTCCTGAGCCTCGGGCTCGTGCCGCCGGCGGGCCGCGAGTTGCGAAACGCGCACGACGATGTCCGGTAGGCCGCCTTCGGGAGCCTGAGCTTGGGCCCGGTTTCGACATTCGGCCAATGACGACCGTCTGCACGACTGCCAGCCTCAGAGCACGACATGGGAGATGCCTGGATCTACACCCGCCGCGCTGACCTGGCCGAGACGCCGAGCCGGATGCTCGCCGAGCTCGGCTTCAGCCCCAGGCGGATCGCGATCAACGGCCCACTGCGGCCGGCCGGGGAGAACGGTACCGAGCGCCGGCCCGACCTCGCGATGGTCATCGACGGAGACGGGGACGTCGCCCCGATCTACTCACGGCTGCGCGAGGACGAGGAGCTGGGCACGGTGCCGATCGTGGTCAGCGTTGATCCCGACCGACTCGGGCTCAGCGAGGAGGTTCTCGGCGTCCACGAGCTGATCGTCTCCCCGTTCACGGCCGCCGAGCTCGGAGCCCGGATCGCCCGCGCGCAGCGAGTCGTCCGCGGCGTCGAAGAGCACGAGGTGCTGCGCGACGACGGCCTGGAGCTCGACCTCGCCGCCCACGAGGCGCGACTCGACGGTCAGACCGTCGAGTTCACCTTCATGGAGTTCGAGTTGCTCAACTATCTGGTTACCCACCCGGGACGGGCCTTCTCCCGCGAGGCGCTGCTGCGCAGCGTGTGGGGCTACGAGTTCTTCGGAGGGGCGCGGACGGTCGACGTCCATGTGCGGCGGGTCCGGGTCAAGCTC
>JALYTU010000353.1 GCA_030854125.1 Actinomycetota bacterium
GGTCGGCTCCGGCCATGCGTGGACCTCGACGCCCTCGCCGAGTACGCGCTGGCCGCGCTCGGGGTCACGAGAGAGCGCGACGACCTCGTCGCCGCGAGCGCCCAGCGTGTCGGCCAGCGCCAGACCGAGTGTTCCGGTGGCGCCGGTGATGAGCACGCGCATCTAGAGCTTCTCGCTGTCGGTCATCGGCATGTGGTTGGTCATGCACCTACCCTATCCGCTGTTGGAAAAAGTTCAACAAGGTGTTACGTTCTTCGACATCGAGCCATCAAATGGAGAACTGAGCACAGCTCAGCTGGCCGAGCGGACCGGTGTTCCGGCCGGCACGCTGAGGATGTGGGAGAGCCGATACGAGTTTCCCACCCCGATCCGGCTGCCCGGTGGCCATCGCCGCTACAGCCACCACGACGTCGACCAGATTCGCGAGGTGGCACGGCTGCGGTCCGATGGCCTGTCCATGTCCGCAGCGATTCAGCGAGTTCAGCAGTCGGCCCGGCCGATCCCGGTGTCGGTGTTCGCCGGTCTGCGCGAGCGTCACCCCGAGGTGTCCCCTGCGGTGCTGACCAAGCGTGCCGTGCTCGGGCTGACCCATGCGCTGGAGGACGAGTTCTGCGCCCGAGCGGCGTCGGGCTTCGTGCTCGGCTGCTTTCAGCGCGAACGTTTCTTTCGCCAGGCGCAACGGCGCTGGTCTGAGCTGACGCGAACCGCCGAGCTCGTGGTCGCGGTCGCGGACTTCCCCGAGCGAGCGCACCCGGCCGGCGCGCCGATCGAGGTGCCGGTCGCCGAAACCGAGGCGATGGCCCGTGAGTGGACTTTGGTCATCGACTCCCCCGGTGGCGCGGTCTGCCTCGCCGCCTGGGAGCACGCCAGCGAGACCGAGCTTCCCGACCCCCAGCGTCAGTTCGAGGTGCTGTGGTCCTTTGAGCCGAGCGTGGTGCGCTCCGCAACGCACGTGGCCGCCGCGGTCCTGGACCGCTTCGCGCCCGACGTCGCGGAGCAGATCCCCACCGTGCTCAGCCCGCCCGGGCCGCCGCTCGGGCCCGAGCTGCGGTTCGCCTCCTCGCTGACCCACCGGATGGTGGGGTATCTGGGGGCATTGCTGGACCCGCCCAAACGCGCGGTGTGAGCGTTCACAAAGTTGCATGATTCCCCTCCCGGCGGGGTAACCGTGCCGGGACACACATGGACGGGACCGAGAGAGAGGAGACAACGCATGTCACGTGCGTTCCGTGGAGTCATCCACCCCACCCGCCCGGCACGCCGGGCCCCCACCCTGCTCGCGCTGGCCGCCGTCATCGCCGCCGCGAGCGCCGTCCTCACTGCAACCAGCGACGCCGCTCGCGCCCACACCGGCGCGGTGACGATCACCAGTCGCCCGTTCGGCATCACCAACCAGAGCAATCCGACGCCGGGCACGCCAACCCGCCTGTTTACGCTCGCCAACGGACGCATGCGCGTCAACATCACCAACTTCGGCGGCGTCATTCAATCGATCGACGTCCCGGACCGCCGTGGCCACCTGTCTGACGTCAGCCTGGGCTTTCGCGACTTGCCGGGCTACGAGGCCAACGACGTCTTTCCCCAGCCCTCGGGCGGATCGGGCTCAACCTACTTCGGCGCGACGGTCGGCCGCTACGCCAACCGGATCGCCAAGGGGACCTTCACCCTCAACGGGATGACCTACCACGTCCCCATCAACAACGGCCAGAACGCCCTACACGGCGGCCCGATCGGCTGGAACCAGAGGGTATGGACGCCGGTGGTGACCCGTCGCCCCGGCACGGTCTCGCTGACCCTGACCTACGTCAGCCCCGATGGTGAGCAGGGCTTCCCCGGGACGGTCACGGCAAGCGTCACCTTCAGCCTCGGGCGGACCGACGCGCTGACCATCCACTACCACGCCACGACCGACAAGCCGACGGTCATCAACCTGACCAACCACTCCTACTTCAACCTCGCCGGTCAGGCCTCGGGCTCGATCCTCGCCCAGCGGCTGATGATCAACTCCAGCCGCTACACGCCGACCGACGCCAATCAGATTCCCACCGGCGCGATCGCCCCGGTCGCCGGGACGCCACTGGACTTCCGGCACTTCAAGGCGATCGGACGCGACATCACCGCGCCGTTCGGACAGCTGCTGCTCGCCCACGGCTACGACCACAACTGGATCCTCGACGGGCACGGCATGCGTCTGGCCGCGCGCGCGATGGATCCGGTCAGCGGACGCACGCTGACGGCGTACACGACCGAGCCCGGCGTGCAGGTGTACACCGGCAACTACCTCGCCGGCGAGCTGGTCGGCAGCACCGGTCGCACCTACCGCCAGTCGGCCGGCTTCACGCTGGAGACCCAGCACTATCCGGATTCCCCCAACCAGCCGAGCTTCCCGTCCACGACGCTGAACCCCGGCACCCCGTTTGACTCGACGACGGTGTTCAGTTTCGGGGTCGCGCGCTGACCCCATCCGGAGCCTGATCGGCGATCCGCGACCCGGCGCGCTCTGGCCAGGGCGCCGGGTCCGCGGCGCGGGACTCGGCGACGCACAGGCCGAGGGTGAGGACCGCGATTCCCGCCGCGACCGTCCAGGCCGGAATCCCGCCGCCGAGCGCGCACAGCGCCAGCAGTGCGACCGCCAACAGCGGCCGGCCGAGCGTCAGCTCACCGGTCAGCCGCAGCCCGAACGCGGCGACCCCGGCCGCATACAGCGCCACCCCGCCGCACAGCGCCAGCCGGCCGGTGGTTGGCATCGGAGACGCCGCGGCACCGTGGACGACGAGCTTGACCCCGCCGGCGAAGACGATGATTCCCGCCACGATCACCAGATGCAGGTAGCTGTAGCCTTCGGCCGCCGCGAGGACGGGGTCGCTGTGCTCGCGCAGCCGCCGGGTCGCCTCGGCGGCAAGGCGGTCGAAGTAGGTCCACCACATGCCGACCGCAGTCAACAGCGCGAGGCCGGCGGAGAGGAGTGCCTCAGCGCCGATCCGGCGCTGGGCGGATCCGACTCCCAGGCCGATCGCCACCACTGATTCGCCCAGGCAGATCAGTACGAACAGCCCGTAGCGCTCGGCGAGGTGCTCGACGGCGACCCGCTGCAGGCCACGCAGGCGCTCGCGGGTCAGGCGCGCGCGTACGATCGTCCATGGGATCGAAGTATCACCCGGCCGGCCGGCCGCGCCGCCGGTCTGCCCTCCGCGGCATCTCGCGCCCGGGGCCACCGCCTGATTGGATACCCGCGGTCAGGCAACCGAGTTGAGGAGATCAGATGGCACAGCGAGCAGCGATCGTGACGGGTGCGTCGAGCGGAATCGGTTACGCGATCGCGCGCATGCTGCTCGATGAGGGATGGTCGGTGACGATCTCCGGCCGCCGGCCCGACAAGCTCGAGGCCGCGGTGGCCCGGCTCGACGGTGGGGACCGCGTCGCCTCGATGGCGGGCAACATGGCCGATGAGGCGACCGTGCAGGCGCTCGTCGGCGGGCACCGGGAGCGCTTCGGCCGCCTGGACCTGCTGGTCAACAACGCCGGGGTCGGCATCGGCGCGCCGGTCGGCGAGATCGTGACCAAGCGGCTGGACATGCAACTCGACGTCAACCTGCGTTCGATCGTGCTGTTCTACCGCGAGAGTGTGGACCTGCTGCGCGCAGCGGCCGCCGAGCATCACAACGCGATCGTCGTCAACACCGCCTCGATCTCGGGCAAGGCGGGCGAGGCCTGGCTGTCGGTCTACTCGGCCACCAAGCACGGCGTGGTCGGCTTCACCGAGGCAATGAACAAGGAGCTCGGTGGCGAAGGGATCAAGTCCTGCGCACTGTGCCCGGCGTTCGTCGACACTCCGATGACGGACTTCGTCAAGGGCAGTGTCGCCGCCGAGGACATGATCCGCCCCGAGGACATCGCCGAGGGTGTGCGCATGCTGCTGCGGGTCTCCCCCGCCTGCGTGATCCCGGAGATCATCTTCCAGCGCCCCGGCGGGGACGTCCTGGGCTAGCGGGTTCAGCTCGCCGGGACGGACTCTCGGCGCGGGACGCGGGCGCCGTCGCCGCCGATTCGCTCGGACTCGGCGTCCAGTCGCTCGAGCAGGCGCTCGTAATCGTCGTAGCGGCGCACGAGCCGCGTCCACGCCCAGCCGGGACGGCTGTCGAGCTCGGAGCGCCGGTCGGGGTCACCGGGCCGGGCGCACCGGGCC
>JALYTU010000354.1 GCA_030854125.1 Actinomycetota bacterium
GAGCGCGAGCGCTCCGTCAGCGGCGCTCCTCACCGGGCCACGACCTCGATAAAGGCCGCGGCCGCGGCCGTCACGGTGTGTTCGATGTGCTCGGGACCATGGGCCAGAGAGGGAAACCAGGCCTCGAACTGCGACGCCGGGGGATAGACGCCCCGCGCCAGCAGCCCCCGGCACCACGTCCCGTAGGCGTCAAGGTCGCAGGACGCCGCGCCGGCGTAGTCAGCGACCGGTCGGTCGGTGAAGAAGACGGTCAGCAGGCCGGGCACGGCCTGGACCTGCACCGCGCATCCGGCGCTGTCAGCCGCGTCGCGCAGCCCCTCGGCCAGGGCCTGGGTCGTATCTGATAGCTGGGCGTAGGCGCCACCGTCCAGGCGCCGCAACGTGGTCAGCGCCGCGGCGACCGCGAGCGGATTGCCCGACAGGGTCCCGGCCTGGTAGACGTCGCCCGCGGGGGCAATCTGGTCCATCAGCTCACGGGCCCCACCGTAGGCCGCGGCGGGCAGCCCGCCACCGACGATCTTGCCCATCACGGTGAGGTCGGGCAGAACCCCGTAAAGCTCCTGCGCGCCGCCCCGGGCCACCCGGAAGCCGGAGATCACCTCATCGAAGACCAGCAGCGCCCCGGAATCGTCCGCGGCCTCACGCAGAGACTCCAGGAAGCCGTCGTGAGCCGGGACCACCCCCATGTTGGCAGGCACAGGTTCCACCAGGATGGCGGCGAAACGGTCACGGCCGACGGCGTCCCAGATGGCGTCAGGAGCGTTCCAGGGCACGATCACCGTGGCCGCGGTCGCCGCCTCGGGCACCCCGGGACTCGACGGAATCGCCTGCGTGGCGAGTCCCGATCCGGCCTCGGCGAGCAGCCCGTCGACGTGGCCGTGATAGGCCCCGGCGAACTTCAGCAGCTTGGTGCGGCCGGTCACCGCGCGCGCGAGCCGGATCGCGCTCATCGCCGCTTCGGTCCCCGACGAGGTCATGCGCATCATCTCCACCGACGGGATGCGGGCCGCGACGGTCTCGGCCAACGCCACCTCGCCCTCGGTCGGCGCGCCGAAGGTGGTGCCGCGCACCGCTGCCCCGTTGATCGCCGCAAGCACCTCGGGATCGCCGTGGCCGAGGATCAGCGGGCCCCACGAGCAGACCCAGTCGACGTACTCGTTGCCGTCCACGTCGGTCAGCATCACGCCCTGGGCCGAGGCGATGAAGATCGGATCACGGCCGATCGCGCGCATCGCGCGCACCGGCGAGTTGACCCCGCCGGGAAGGACCTTCAGCGCGCGCTCATATAGCGCCGCCGAGCGTGCGTCACCGCCAGCCGACAGCGTGCTCACACGCCCGCGTTCTCGCGTTCCCAGGCCCGGTATTCCTCGGTGAAATACAGCAGACGGATCTTCTTGAACTCCGTCGAGGAGTACAGCGTCGCGCGATCCTCGATGCCCGTGTCGGCGGCGATCGAGTCCAGGATCGCGTCGCACTCCTCCTTGGAGCGGCCGTGCGCCATCGTGAACACCGAGTACGGCCAGTCGGCGTAGGTCGGGCGCTCGTAGCAGTGCGAGATTCCCCGGAAGGAGGCCATCCGCTTGCCGAGGGCGAGGATCTGATCCTCCGGGACGTTCCAGACCCCCATGCCGTTGGCACTGAAGCCGGCGCGGCGGTGGAACAGGATTGCCGCCACGCGCCGCAGCAGACGGCGGTCCTGCATCCCGCGCAGGTGCCCGAGCAGCGCCTCGACGCTGATCCCCAGCTGAGCCGCGGCGGGCGCGTAGGGCTCGGAGATGACCGGCAGGTCCCCCTGCAGCGCACGGATCACCGAACGGTCGAAATCGTCATAGGGCTGCGCTTCGATCTCGACCGGCTCGGCCGCCTGCGCCGCCGTGGCCAGCGCCTCGGTGCCGGCCTCCATCTCGAGGTCCATGCGGATCTTGAACAGCTTCAGCGTCGGCAGCTGGCGGACCGATTCGGCGCCCGCGAGCTTGGCCAACACCTCGAGCGTGCCGTCCAGGCCGAGCGGCGAGTCGGGCTCGGTGGCGATCGTGAACCAGATGTTGAACTCGTGATTGCGCAGGTAGTTGTGCGAGACGCCGGGGTGAGCGTTGATCACGGTGGCGGCGCGCCACGGGTTCTCGGGATCGACCTTGGCGGCCACGAGCATCGACTGGTAGCCGAGCGCGCGGGTGTCGAAGATCGGCGTGACCTGGCGAATGATCCGCTCGTCGAGCAGATGCTGGACGCGACCGAGCACCTCGGCCTCCGAGACCGCGGCCTCACCCGCGACGTGCTCATAGGGCCGGGCCGCGATCGGAAAGCTGCCCTGCATGAGGTTGAGCAGGCGCTTGTCGAGATCATCCAGGGCGATCGCCGCGCCAAGTGCGCGAGTGCGCAGCTTGGGTACGGGCGTACGGTCTATTGCAGCCACTGGGCTGCCTCCTTCGCGTGGTAGGTGATGACGATGTCGGCACCGGCCCGGCGGATCGCGGTCAGCGTCTCGAGCACCGCGGCGCGCTCATCCAGGTAACCGGCCGCGACCGCAGCCTTGAGCATCGAGTACTCGCCGCTGACGTTGTAGGCGGCCAGCGGCATCGCGGTGTCGTCCTTGATCCGGCGGATCACGTCGAGATACGGCAGCGCCGGCTTGACCATGACGATGTCGGCGCCCTCCTGCACGTCCAGGCGCGTCTCGCGCAGCGCCTCCTCGTCGTTGGCCGGATCCAGCTGGTACCCGCGGCGGTCGCCGGCGGCGGGAGTCGAGTCCGCCGCGTCGCGGAACGGGCCGTAGAAGGCGGAGGCAAACTTGGCCGAGTAGGCCATGATCGGCGTGTCGGTCAGACCGTCGTCGTCCAGTGCAGCGCGGATCGAGCCGACGCGGCCATCCATCATGTCGCTCGGGGCGATCAGGTCCGCGCCCGCGCGCGCCTGAGAGACCGCAGTCCGGGCCAGTAGCTCGAGCGTGGCGTCGTTGTCGACCGTGGGCCCGTCGGGGCCGGCGCGAAGAACGCCACAGTGGCCGTGGCTGGTGTACTCGCACAGGCACAGGTCGGTGATGATCAGCAGCTCGGGGTGGGCGCGCTTGATCGCCCGGGTGGCGAGCTGGACGATCCCCTCCTCATCCCAGGCCCCCGAACCCTGCTCGTCCTTGGCGGCGGGCAGGCCGAACAGCAGCACCGCGGGGATACCGAGCGCGGTGGCCTCACCGGCCTCGCTGACGGCGTGGGCGATCGAGAGGCGGTCGATCCCGGGCATCGCGGCGATCGGCTCGCGGCGATCGAGGCCGTGGGCGACGAACATCGGGTACACGAAGTCCGCGGGATCCAGCCGGGTCTCGCGGACCAGGCCGCGCAGCGCGTGGGTGGCGCGGAGGCGGCGCAGCCGGGTCTGAGGAAAGGACATCTCCGTCCCAGGGTACCGGGGCCCCACATCCAGGCGGGAGGGCCGGTCAGTCGAGCCCGTGTATGACGCCCGTCAGCGGACGTTCCAGCGCTCGATGCGCCAGTCGGCGATCAGCCCGGCCGTGTTGTAGGGATCGGCACCCACGAACGCCTCGATGTCGTCGCGCTCCACGTCGGTGAACACCAGGGCGGCCCCGGAGGGCGGTTCGAACGCGCCGGCGGAGGTGATGTGCCCGCTGTCGCGCTGCACGGCCACGTGCGCGAGATGAACGTCGCGGTGCGGCGTGCGCTTCTCCGCCATGCCCTCGACGTAGGTGTAGATCAGCAGGTAATCGGCCATTGTCCCCACCGTACACGCCACCCGGTACGCTTGCGGGCAATGAGCAACCTCGATCGTCGTCGTGGCGGGTACACACCGCGCCGCGCCAGAGAACAGCGGGCCTACCGGCTCGCGCAGGTGGGTGGCGTCACCGGCGTCGTCGGTGTGATCGGCCTCGTGTTCGCGATCGTGGGCGTGATCGGCATCGGGCTGCCGATCGTCCTGCTGATCGTCGCCGCGGTCTGCTTCGTCGCGTTCCAGCGCGCCACCGGCCAGCGCTGACCTTGTCAGCGGCCGGGCTCGCCGGACGCTGCGTGCCGCGCGCCTGCGTCGCAGTGGCCGCCGTCAGCGCCGTCCTGCTCGCCGGCAGCGCCCTCCCGGTCCGAGCACCTGCATTGGCCGCCTCCGGTCCACCGGGAGCCGTCGCCCCGCCGGGCCCGACGACGACACCCCCTCACGCCACACCG
>JALYTU010000355.1 GCA_030854125.1 Actinomycetota bacterium
ATCCCGTCTCGCGCACATCATTTCGAGCGCGGAAGGCGCGGTTGAGGCGATCGAGGTCCTCGGGCGTGCCTTGGCGTGCAGGTAGCGCTCGGTCGTTGTGATCTTCGAGTGCCCGAGGAAGCCCTGAACCCGTCGCGCGTCGGTCTCCCGTGCGGCGAGGGAGCCAGCGCCGTGCCTGAGTGCGTGAAAGCGCAGTACGCGCAGGCCGGCTGCCGCGGCCGCCCGCTTGAATCGGCGGCGAAGCGCCGAGCCATCGAGCGGACGGCCGAGCCGGTTGCAGAACACGTAGTCGCTGGGAGAGGTGAAGTCGACGCGGCCAGAAAGCCGGGCGAAGGCCTAGGCGGCCGGATCGGCGATCGGGAGGAAGCGCGCCTGCCAACTCTTGGTCGGACCCTCGGTGCGATCGCTGAGTGCCCGTTGACGACGAGCCGACGGTGGTTGAGGTGGACGTCCTCCCAACGAAGGGCGAGCAGCTCCCCGAGCCGGAGTCCGGTGTAGGCCGCAATTCGGTAGCGCTCCGCGTCTTGGGCGTCATCCGCGGCGCGGGCGGCTGCCTCGGGCGGCTCGATCACCCGGTGGGTGACGTGGCGATGGAGCCCGCGCGTGGCGGCCCAGGCGAGCCACTCGACCTCGTCCGGCTCGTAGAAGTCGAGTACCGCGGCAGGCGGTTCGCGGCGCTTCGTGGTGGCCCGGGCAGGGTTGTGCGTCAGACCGAGAGCGTCCTCCCGCATGCCGGAGTTGAACATCGCGAGGATCACCTGGCGGTGCTTGTTGACCGTTCGGGCGGACGCGCCCGAGGCGTCGAGCCGACGCAGGTGCTCGGAGACCTCGCGGGCGGTGATCGCCCGAACCGGCCTGTCGCCGAAGGACGCCATCAGCAGCCCGGGCGAGGTGCCCGTACCTCGACCATGCGGCTGTCCCGGCTCCGCCAGCAGCCAGCGGCAGTCGCGCAGCGTCGAGGGCTTCGCGCCTTTCTCGTGCTCCAGACACACAAGCCAGTCCGCGGCGAGCTCCCGGAACGTGACGCCGCGCCTTCGCCACTCGCTTGCCTCGGCTTCGAGCAGCTCCTGCTCCGCGTCGTGCGTGGAGACGAGCTCGAGCATCCGCGCCGTCGCCTCGGCCTCCGTCAGCGTGCGCCCGCCCGGCCCGGCGGTCGAACCTGTCGAGCGTACCCTCGACGCCGTTTCTGCGGACGCGCGCGAGCCGCAAGATGGATCTCGGCCCTCCCCGTGGTGGGAGCGCGCGGCCGCTACCGCCTGTCTGGGCGAACTTCTCCACGTCCCGATGCCCGGCACGACGTCAACGATCCGAATGAGGCGGTCTGTCCCTAGGATGGCAATCGATTGCCAACCTCGGTCTGGGAGACAAAATGCCCGACAAGCAGCGCATCAGGTACGTCCCGCTGGAGGACATGACTGACGACATGCGCGCCGAGATGCAGCGGTGCGCCCGGGAGGGGACGCCGCGACCGAGAGCTCAGCCGTACGGGCGCATGTTCCCGCCGCCTTCTGGTTCTTCGCCAACGGCTGGAACGACCTGTTCCGCAACGGTATCTGCGATCACGCGATCAAGGAGCTGTGCCGGGTGTACATCTCGCGGACGGTGAAGTGCGAATACCGCGGCAACCAGCGCTCCGAGAAAGGGCAGCAACTCGGGCTCGTGGAAGGCCAGTACGACGAGCTGCTGAAATTTCGAGAGTTCGTCCACGTTTACGGTCCGCCAGAAGGCGGCGCTCGCCTACGCCGAGGCGATCGCGTGGCAGCTCGACACCGACGACGCGTTCTGGGAGCGCCTGCACCGTCACTTCACCGAGCCGGAACTCGTCGAGCTGGGCTGTGCCATCGGACTCACGCTGGGGCAGCAGAGCTGGCTCCGCCTGCTGAACATCGAGCACCACCAGATCATGGCGGGGACCACCGCCTCGATGGCCCCCGGCTTCGAGACGCCCGCGGCGCTCAGCGAGAGCAAGGTGTCGCCCGCCTACTGGGCGCGCAGCTGACGGCCGCGCCGGCGACCCGCAATACGAGGCCGGCGTGACTCGGCGTCCCACGATCCATGACGTGGCGTTCGGGAGGCGGCGGTCATCGCCGAGCTCCAGGCGCGGCGATGCGACGGCCAGGTCGTGGGCACCGCTACTCGGCGCAGCCCCACCGTCGAGCGGCTGGCTGCTGCCGGACCGCCCGCCGTACTGATTACGCGCGACCCCGGTGCGGGCTAACCGCTAGTGCTCGAGCTGCTCGCCGGCGGTCTGCGGCGGATGGCGAACAGCGGGGCACCGCACTCGGGGCAGTAGCCCTCCCAACCGGGACGGCCGTTGGGGAGGGTGATCTCGCGGGCGTCGGAGATGGTGACTCGCTCGCCGCACACGCACCGACCCTGCGGTTCGGAATGCGGTACCTCTGGGGTTGGGTCGACCATGCCAAGGAGCATATTCGGGTCCGCCGAGTATCCACGGGCAGCGACGGCAAATCCGAGTCAAGTCCGCGCTGGGAGGGCGAGCACGGGGAGTACAGTGAAAACTCAGGGCAACTTCACCGCTCCTGCGAAGCGATCTCGCGTAGCCACCGCTGGCACCACGCCGAACGGCGACCTCCACGGATTGTTTCGTCCCTAGCGATGGGATCGCCGTTTCTCAACGAGGGCTGGTCAGGACGTCCACGAGGATCGTTCGGAGGCGCTCAAGGAGGTCTCGGACATGGGGTCAGCGCAGAGCAGTGCAACCGGGTCGTTGGTGCGCACGCTCGGCCAGTGGGCACGCGGCAACACGTACACGTACACGTACACGTACACGGTGCGTGCCGATCCGCGCGAGTGGCAGAGGGGCGGCGCCCCGGCGGTGAGCGCCCCGGAAACCAACGCGGACCTCGTCACCGCGCAGGTCAGATAATGGACGACGAGACGATCTGCGCGTTGGTCACCCGGCTGGCGCGGCGGCAGCCCGCGGGCGGCGCCGTTATCGAACGCGCGGCGATTCTGGCGGCCGGCGCGGACTGCGCGGCGGTTCTGGCGTGGATCGCGGCACACGACGGACACCCTGAGGCGCAGGACGCTCCGACCGTCGCAGGGCGTGGCCTGCACGGTGGACGGCTCACCAACCGTGACGCGGCCGCCACGTTGACACCGCTGCGGTATGTGATTCCGCCCGGCGTGCTCACCTGACGATCATTGAACCGTCACCGGGTGATCGCCGGCGGTACCCGCCGGGGATGGTTACGCCGCTGGCAGAACCCAGCCGATGATCGCCACGTACTGAACCGCGGCAGCGGCCACCACGAGGGCATGGAAGATCTCGTGGAAGCCGAACGTACGCGGCCACGGATTCGGGCGCTGGGTCATGAAGATGACTGCCCCCAGCGAGTACATCAGGCCGCCGGAACCGAGCAGCACGAGCGGCGCGAGGGGAAGCGAGTGCACCAGCTGCGGGATTGCGATTACCGCCACCCAGCCGAGCGCCAGGTAGCTGCCGGCGACGACTGGCCCTGGGGCGTGAATCCATCCGATCGCGAACGCGACGCCCGCTGCGGCGCCGGCCCAGGCGATCGCCAGGATCGTCCAGGCTAATGCTCCATGGAGCGCGATGACGACGATCGGCGTGTAGCTGGCGGCGATGAACACGTAGATCGTGCTGTGATCGATCCGCTGGAGCAGTGGCTTGAAGCGTATGGGTCCCGGCCAGCGGTGATACACCGCGCTGCCGGTGAACAGGGCGACCAGGCCAACGCCGTACACGGCGAGCGCGAAGGTCGCCCGGCCCGATGGAGCCAGAGCCACGACGACGGTTGCCGCGGCCACGGCCAGTACGGCGGCGACGCTGTGAGAGACGCCCCGAAGTCGCGGCACGACGATGTCTGACGGCGGTGGTGCGGTGTCCATGTCAGCCGCCTTTCTGCCTTCGAACCGGAGACGGATGCTCGGGTAGCTTCGGAGAACCGGAGGCTCGCAGAGCGCTCCGTTCAAGGTATCAAATTAGTCCGACCGTTTAGGTCGGGATAGCGACGGGTGCGGCGATAGCAAGCGCCCAAGCCCCGCGGCGATGGACGCTGGTAGATTCAGCAGTCTCGCGGTGGGCGTAGCTCAGCTGGTAGAGCTCCTGGTTGTGGTCCAGGCGGTCGGGGGTTCGAGTCCCCTCGCTCACCCTTCGAAGAAGGCGCCGGTTAGCAG
>JALYTU010000356.1 GCA_030854125.1 Actinomycetota bacterium
ACGAACCTCGCGGGAGGTTTCCGGTTCCGCTGAACCTGCCCTACCCGCGTTTCACCGATGCCGAGATGGCGCGTCGCTGGACGTCGCTCGACGCGGCTCTCGCGGCCCGTGACGTCGGGCATCTAATCGTGTACGGCGCGTAGCGCGTCGGGTCGGCGATCGGTTGGCTGACCCGCTGGCCGGTCACCCGAGAGGCGCTGGTGCTCTATACGCCGGCGAGCGGCCCGTGCTGCTGGTCAACTTCTACAACCACGTCCCGAACGCCCAGCGGATCGCCACCGAGTGCGACGTGTGCTGGGCCGGTGAGCGCGCGATCGAGACGGCCGTCGGCGCACTTCGTCAGCGCCGTGCCCCGGGGGGCCGCATCGGCACGATCGGGACGTTTGACCACCGAGCCCATGCTGCGCTCGTCGCGCTCGGCGAGCGCGTGGACATGAACGCTGACTACACACGTCTGCGTCTGGTCAAGTCTGCCGAGGAGATCGACTGGCTGCGGATCGGCGCTGCGATGACCGATGACGCCGTGCACGCCCTCCACCAGCACGCCGCCCCGGGGGTCAGCGAGCTGGAACTCAGCAACATCGTGGAGCGCGCTTACGTGGCGCGCGGTGGGACCACTCACATCCATTACTTCGGCGCCACGGCGATGTCGGAGCCAGACGTGTGCGCGCCGGCGCAGTATCCGACGGCGCGGCCGCTCGCCCCGGGGGACGCGCTGGTGTGTGAGTTCAGCGCGTCTACTGGGAGTACACCGGACTGCTGCTGCGTACCTTCGCGATCGCCGACGAACCGACACCGCTCTACCAAGAGCTTCACGCGGTGGCCGACGTGACGGCGGCGGCGGGGGCACCGGCCGTGCAGGTCGCGTGCCAGCCCGCGCGGTAGTGGCTCCAGCCCAGCGCGCTGAGGAAATCTCAGACCGGCACGACCACCTATCGTGGGCCGCCGGATCCGAGGGCGCCAGTCCTCGGGCGACGGCAGGCCGACCGTCAGCGGGTATCGCCCGAGTGGGGCGGCCGTACGGGGCATTCCGAAGTACAAGCCGACCTCCTGGCGGTCATTTCCGGAGACGCGCTTCTCGCCGCAGCAGGCCCCACGCTGGCGTGCGCGAAACCGACCGTCTACTTATGCAGAGTCAGGCCAACTCAGTCGTTAGTTGGGGCCGTTGCGATGACGATCTCCTATGAGCACTCGTCCGCCGGCGTCGAGATAGATGATCAGATAGATCACGTCCGCGACAACCGCGGAGATGATGTTGCTCGAGGACCGCCAACTCGCTGAGCGAGGTCTCGGTAGTCATCACTCGGGGAGGAGCTTCAGTCCTGCGGCCGTCGGGCGACAATCACTGAGCAACGCGCAGGGTCGTGATCAGAGCGCAATCGCCGGCCTCGTCGCGGCAAGGACGCTGGGCCGAGCAGGGCCGAGCGGTACGCACACCGGCCCCCCATTGGGGCCGGTTGCGGTGCAAGAGACGGTGGCTCAGGGCTTTCCCCCAGCGGCCTTGACCGCGGGCACGACCAGGACCGGGCACGGGGCGACGCCAAGGAGCCGCTGCGCCACACTTCCCAGCAGCAGGCCGCCGATCGCCGTATGGCCGCGGGTGCCCGCGACGATCAGATCGGCGCCGACATCCACCGCCACGTCCGCGATGTCGTGCGCAGGGTGGGATCCGAGCTCGGTGACGATCTTCAAAGAGACGTTCAGTCCCTCGTCCGCCAGCCCGGTTGCCACATTCTTGACCTTCGCCTTGAGCTCGTCCTCGTCCGCGTTCAACGTCAGCCCCATCGACCTTCCGCTCGCAATCCGCTGCACGATGTGCAATACGACGAGCGTGGCCCCATCTTCCTGAGCGAGGCCTTTGGCGTATGGCAGCGCTCGGTCGGCGTGGTCTGAGCCATCCGTCGCCCAGATAATCGTCTTGAACATCAGAACCTCCCTTGTTGAATGCCGTGTGCCCCCAAAACCTATGAGCTCCGCCGGGAAGCGCTCGGACGCGACGGCTTCTTCGCAACCCTGCCGGAGCCAGCCGCGCGAGCCGCGGCACCGCGCGTGGCGCGAGCCTTCGGTGCGGTGGGTTTCGTCGGAGTCACGACGGCGCGCAGCTTGTCGAAGTCCTTTACCAGCTCGCGGTTGGTGTTCGCCGCGTCGCGCCTCAGCGCCTTCACGGTAGCCGCCAGGTCCTTGTGGGCGCGCTGAGCGCCGTGACCCACGTCCTGGCCGAGCGCTTGCAGCGCGTAACTCGCCTCCTCGAGCGGTCGCTCGAGCCGCTGGGCGGCTTTCTCGAGTTGCCTGCGGGTGGTCGCGGGCGTTGGCGCGGGGCGGGTTGGGGCGCTGCTAGCACCATGCGTGGTCGGTTTCTTGGCTGGTGGCATGCTCTGGTCTCCTGGCGGTCTGGACGCGATGGCTCAGCAAACGCGTCAAGCTTACGCGCAGGCCAGCGACGACGAGCGGGCGCGCGTGGTCCCCGATCTGCGTTCGCGGGGGCAGGCGACTTCGGTCCGTTGGCGCCCCGGACGAGCGACCATCAGCGTCGGATCGGTGAATGTGGGCTGCGCACCTTGCGTCGACGCGCTGTTCCTCCTCGGCTCCTGCCGCAGAGCGCCCCGCCTCGCGACGCAGCTCACAGCTCGCCTGCCGCGATCACGCTGGCGATGTCGAGACTCGACAGAACCCCGATCGGTCGTGCCGAGCCGGGTGCGATGACCACGAGGTGATGTATGCAACGGGTCAGCATCAGCTCCCCAGCGTCGCTCAGGGATGCCGCAGCGTCAATCGTCACGGCAGGCTCAAGGGCTAGCTCACCGGCGGTCCGATCAAACCCTTCGCGGATCGCGGTGCGGACGACGTCGAGGTCCGAAACGATGCCCCATACCGCCTCGCCCCGTTCGCCGGCCGAGTTGCCGGTGATAGCGATGCAGTGCACGCGGTTGGACGCCATCAGCCCGGCGACGGCCCGCAGCGGAAGATCCGCCGTGCAGGCGAGGATCCCCGGGTGCATCGCCTCGCCAACCGTCGCGTCCTGCAGCGACGGATAGAGATAGCTTCCTCTGCGGGGTTGCGGAGTGAGTGGAGTGGGCATGGAAGCCTCCTGGTCGTGCCGGCGACGGTAGCCGAGGTTACGCGGTGGCACCCAACCCGCTCAACCGGCTGGTAACACGCCCGCGCTTCGCGGCTTTGCGCCGCGGGCACGCTCGATGGTGCGACAGGTGGAGCGATTCTCGGCGCGTAGAGACGGGCGTGCCACTATGGAATATGGGCAGGCCGGAATGTCGCCATCACGAAGTCCGGCTGCTACTGCTCGCCACAGTTCGGATGCTGCGCGCGGGGGGCTGACTGCTGCGGTTCGCGGCTTCCACGGCGTACGCGGAGAGCCTGGACGCGCTGGCCATGCTCTGTCAGCTCAAAGTCGGTGAGGCTTTCGTGACCGCCGGCCGGTTACGGCGCCCGCAGTCGTTGGAGCCGACCCGTGAGGAACAGCGGAACGAAAAGTCACGCTGAGCCGGCGCGGTTTGAACCGCCGTCTTTGCGGTGGCCGTGGATCGTCGGTCGGTTGACGCCAAACTCGGCGGCGATCTGCGCGACCGTGTCGGGCGCCCGCCTGCCGTTGTGGTCGGTTTCGCCATACATCGCTCCCGCGGCCTCCACCTGTCTCTGCCCGAGCTTCGGGCTTCTGACCACCGGTCCGATCACGGCGCCGGGAGAGCTTCCCGGAGGCAGTGTCGACGAGGATTTCGCACACCCGGCGTCGCGGAGCGCGTCGTGTGAGCCTCCCGATCGCTGATCGCAGGTGTCACGGAGAGTCTTGCTGGTCCGGAGGCGTTGTCTGCTTTGGTAGAAGTCGGTGGCCGTCGACGATTGTGGTGGCGAGGTCGATCACTTTTCGGTGGTCGGTGCGTGAGTGCGCGCGGAGCATCTCGAACGCGGCTGCTTCGGTGAGCCGTGGCGTTGCATGAGGATGCCTTTGGCTCGCTCGATGGTCGCGCGGCGTCCGAAGGCTCCTTTCAAGGTCGTGATATTCAGTGAAACGTCGCAGGACGATGTGGATCGCGCTTTGCCAGTCGTCGATTTCGTTGTCGTTGATGCGGGCGAACATGCCGCGCTTTGAGGCTTCTTTGACGAACGCGGGGTCTGGGGCGTGGAGTAGGGCGATGACGGGGAAGG
>JALYTU010000357.1 GCA_030854125.1 Actinomycetota bacterium
GTCGCGGGCCTGAGGCGGCCGGTCAGCCGTTCTGGGCCGCGTGCTCGCCGGTCACGCTGGCCAGCGCGGCGATGATCTCGTCCGCGAGCTTGGCCCCGTCCGCAGCCAGCTCCGGGGTGGCCTGGATGCGGACCACGAGCTCTGATCCCTCGAGCTCCTCGAGCAGCACCGAGGGGCGGTGCAGCGTCGGAATCGAAATCTCGTTGTCCAGGATCGCCTGCACCTGGCTGGGACGCACCCCGGAGGTGAGCGTGACCTTGACGTCGACGGCATCGGGCTCCTTGAGCGGCACGACCACGGCGGCGAGGACCACGTTATTTGGGATCATCACCTTGTCGTAGCCGCGGGTCAGCGTCGTGTAGAGCAGGCCCAGGGCGCTGACGATGCCCTCGACCGACCCGCCGACGGCGCCGGCCTGCAGCCGGATGCGCTCGCCGACCCGAAACGGGCGTGCGCTGAGCAGGACCATGCCGGCGATCACGTTGCCGAGTGTCTGCTGGGCGGCGAGACCGAGGATGACGGCGGTGAAGGCGCCCCCGACGGCCAGGGTCTGCGGGTTCAGCCCCGCGACACTGAGCGCCACCAGCAGGGTGATGGCGATCGTCACCAGGCGGATCAGGAAGCCGACCGTCCCCGCGGTGGCGGGGTCCATCCGGCGCATGAACGCGGGCCCGGCCGCCTTGCCGACCGCCGCGGCAAGCGTCCAGCCGATCGCGACCAGCGCGACGACGGCGATGATCTGGACCGGCGTGTCCCACAGCTTCGAGCTGTACTGGCCGTGGCCGTGCTTGAGCAGGTGCTCAACAAGGATGCGGTGACGCTCGTGATAGGCAACGAGCACCCCGACGAGCAGGGGGACGAGGACGAACGCCTGCTGGCGGGCACGCTTGGCGCCCTTCTCGTCCGGGGCGGCGACGCTCAGGCCCGCACGCTCCCACGCGTCGCTACGGGTCTCGAACATCCGCTCGAGGTAGAGGTCGCGCTTCTGGGGTCTAAATCGGAATCGTTTCGGCATTCGGTGCGTCTCACTCCTACGACGATTGGTCTGCTTCTCCTACCACCGACTGGCCCTTCGGGTTTCATCCCCTAACCAGCTTCGAACAGAGGCTCCTGCCGGTGGCTGGGATCGGGCGCGACCGACTCGGGGGCCGCCATCGGACCGCGGGCGCCACGCTGCCAGGGGCTGAGTTCAGGGCCCTGGACCAGGCGCGTGAGGCGCCGGCGCTCCCGAGCGGGCGCGTAGGCCCCGTTTCGGTACAGCTCACGGTAGCGGCCGACCAGGTCAGGACGATGCTCGGCCAGCCACGCGAAGAACAGACGGCGGACGTCGCGCCTCAGATGCAGGGCAATCCCCGTCACGTAGGACGCGCCGGCCTGGGCCGCGAGCGCGAGGATCGGCTCGATCTGCTCCGGCGCGTCGTTGATGCCCGGCATCAGCGGGGCGATCAGGACCCCGGTCGGGATCCCGGCCCGGACGAGCTCGGCGACCGCCTCCAAGCGGGCCCGCGGATGGGGCGTGTGCGGCTCGGTCGCCCGCCAGGCCTTCTCGTCCAGGGTGGGCACCGACAGCGCGGCACTGAAGTCCGCCCGCTGCGCGAGGCGCACCATCAGGTCCAGATCGCGCAGCAGCAAGGGGGATTTGGTCAGCACCGAGCCGGGATTGCGGGCCTCGATCATCGCCTCCCAGATTCCGCGCATCAGCCGGTAGCGCCCCTCGACCCATTGGTAGGGGTCGGTGTTGGTACCCAGCGCGATGTGTTCCCCCTGCCACGACGGCCGGGCCAGCTCGGCCCGCAGCCGCTCGGGCGCGTTGACCTTGACGACGATCTCGCGCTCAAAGTCGCGCCCGGCGTCAAAGTCGAGGTAGGTGTGGGTCGGACGGGCGAAGCAGTAGGCACAGGCGTGTGTGCAACCTCTGTAGGGGTTGATCGTCCACCGGAACGGCATCTGCGACGCCTCGGGCACCCGGTTGAGGATCGACTTGGCGCGAACCTCGTAGAAACGCGTTGAGAGGGCCTCGGGAGCGTCGAAATGACGCACCACCGCGTCGTCCCGGTATCCCGGCAGTCGTGCTCGCGCTTCGGCATCCAAGCTCAGGTTCGTCCACCGCACGAACGTATGTTCGCACGCCGCGTGGACGGCTCCCCTCGAGCTATGCGACGACCGCCTTGATCAGCGCGCGGCGAGCGCGAGCAGCGGCGCTTCGCCGCTGAGGGTCTGGCTGGTGGCGCCGTCGATCTGCACGGCGACGATCTCGCCCGGGGCGCCGAGGCCGGCGAAGTGGACGACCTTGTTGTGGCGCGAGCGGCCGCGCAGGCGGCTCGGGTCGGTCCGCGAGGGCCCCTCGACGAGCACGTCGAGCGTGCGCCCGACGAAGCGCTGGGCACGCTCGCGGGCGCGGCGCTGGATGACCTCGACGAGACGCTCGAGACGCTCCACCTTGACCTCGTGCGGCAGCTGTCCGGGCATCGCGGCGGCTTCGGTGCCGCGCCGCGGCGAGTAGATGAACGTGAAGGCCCCGTCGTAGCCGACCTCCTCGGCGACCTCGAGCGTCTGGGCGAAGTCAGCGTCGGTCTCCCCCGGGAACCCGACGATGATGTCGGTCGTCAACGCGCAATCGGGCACGTGCTCGCGGATCAGGTCAACGCGATCCAGGTAGCGCTCGCGTGTGTAGGTGCGGCGCATGCGCTTGAGGATCGGACTGGACCCCGACTGCAGCGGCAGATGGATGTGCTCACACAGCGCGGGCAGTTCGGCGTGAGCCCGGATCACGTCCTCGCGCATGTCCTTGGGGTGCGGGCTGGTGTAGCGGATCCGGTCGATCCCGGGCACGGCATCGACCCGCGCCAGCAGCTGCGCGAACGTGTGACGCTGATCGCGGGGCAGGTCGCGCCCGTAGGAGTTGACGTTCTGGCCCAGCAGGGTGACCTCGCTCACACCATCGGCGGCGAGGCGCTGGACCTCGGCCACGAGCTCGTCGGTGGGACGGCTGACCTCTCGCCCCCGGGTCGAGGGGACGATGCAGTAGGAGCAGACCGAGTTGCACCCGACCGAGATCTGCACCCAGCCCTGGAAGTCGCGCACGCGCTTGCCCGGCAGATGGCCGGTGAACCCCTCGAACTCGAAGAACCCCTGGGCGGTGATCGAGTCGCTGGTGAGAAACTCGGCCAGCTTGTGGACCTGGCCGGGACCAAAGGCGACATCCACGAACGGGAACAGCGCAAAAACCTCTTCCTTGACCGACTGCGCCCAGCAGCCGCCGACGCCGACGATCCGGTTGGGGTCCTCGCGCTTGAGCCGCTTGGCGTGCCCGAGGTGGGCGGCGAGACGGGTGTCGGCGGCTTCGCGGATCGAGCAGGTGTTAAAGAGGATCAGGTCGGCCCCGGCCGGGTCTGGCGCCTCGGTGTAGCCGAGCGTCTCGAGCATCCCGCAGATCCGCTCGGAGTCGTGCGCGTTCATCTGACAGCCGAAGGTGGTGACGTGGTAGCTCCTCACCGTGGCCCAAGCGTAGCGAGGAGGTGTGCGGCGCGGCTCTCGAAAGCGCCTGTTTCGAGGGGACCAACGGCTTCCGCTTCTCGATCAAGGGGGGAAGCGAGCGCGCCCGCAGTCGGAGGGCTCTCCGCGGCTGCTATTCGCTACAGCGGGTCTAAATGGATTACTCCGCCCAGACTTACGGCCAGGGCAGCCGGGTTGACCTGAGCGCTGACGTCCGCGTAGGATCGCCACACGGACTCGTGCGGATCTGCACGATCGGGGCGCACTCGCGTCGAGGCGACCTCACGGCGGCTGATGCGTCGGCGCCGTCCGAAATCCAGACCAACCACGGAGGCCGACGATGAGGACACTGATGAAGGTCAAGATTCCGACCGCAGCGGGAAACGAGGCGATCAAGAACGGAAGCCTGCCGGAAATTATCGGAAAGGCGCTCGCTTCCCTCAAGGCGGAGGCTGCGTACTTCACCTCAGAGGACGGAATGCGCACTGCCCTGATCGTCTTCGACATGACGGACTCCAGCGAGATTCCATCGGCGGCGGAGCCGTTTTACATGGCGTTCGACGCGCAGATCACGTTCGCGCCGGTGATGAACGCCGACGACATGCGCGCTGGCGTTGGCAAGGCGATGGAGGCCGCTTAGGGCCCCGGGGGTCTCGGCCCAAGGC
>JALYTU010000358.1 GCA_030854125.1 Actinomycetota bacterium
GTGCGCGGCCGCGCCGGCGGGATTTTCGTTGCCGAGCGTAAGGTCGAGCGCGACCTGACCTCGCTGGCCGGGCTGCCCGCCTACCTCCGCCGGCAAGGCTTTCAGTCCGACGCCCGAGTCATATCGACGGCGACGGTCGAGGCCGACGAGGATGTCGCGGCTGCGCTCGAGCTGAGCGCCGGTGAGCTCGTGCTGGAGGTCGTTCGCGTCCGGCTGGCTGACGGCGAGCCAATTTCGTTAGAGCGCGCGACGTTTCCCGCCGGTCGGTTCCCCGATCTGCTCGATCGCTCGCTCAGCGGATCGCTATACGAGCTGCTACAGACCCACTACGGGCTCGAGCCCGGCGAGGCTGAGGAGCAGATTGAGGTCGTCGCCGCCGCAGCCGCGGAGGCGAGGCTGCTCGGCGTGCCTCGCGGGGCCCCGCTGGTAGCGATCGCCCGCACGGCATGGAGCGTCGACGGCCTGGCGTTCGAACGCTCGCACGACATGTTCCGCGGCGATCGCGTCCGGATCGTGGTCCGGGCCCGATCTGCGCCGAAGACCTCGAGCGTGGTGGCCGCGTCGGTCGAAGTGCTCTGACGCGAGCCCTCCGACCGACGCCGCCGCTTAGACCTGATCCATTCCCTGGTTGACCATGCGCCCGATGGTCTCGTACTTGGCCCGGTTGTGGGACTTGATCCAGAACGCGTACCCGAGGCCGACCAGGAATATCGCGAGATCCGCGAGGCACAGCCACTTGGCGTAGCTGTAGCCGGAGCCGAGGAACTTCAGGTTCTTGACCGCCAGGTACAGCACGATCCCCTGGCTGACGACCGCCAGCAACGGCGCGGTGGTCGTCCTCCACCAGTGATGGTCGGCCTTGTGATGCGTACGGAAGTAGTTGAAGATCGCCAGCGACACGAGCGCCTGGATGGCGAGAATCGCCACCACGCCCATCACCGCCATCAGCCCGTAGACCTGGAGGTAGCCGACGGAGTCCGCGGCGCCGAGCTTGGCGTCGACCGTCGCGAACAATGCAAACGCGAGCAGAATCAGCGCCGCGATCACCGACTGGGTCGAGGAGGCGATATGCGGACTGCTGTGCTTGGCGTGGGTGCGCCCCAGCGCCCGGGGCAGCACGCCTTCCCGACCCAGGGCATACATGTACCGCGAGGCCGTGTTGTGGAACGCCATGCCGCAGGCGAATGAGCCGGTGATGATGAACCAGCTCAACAAGTCCTTCAGGAGCAGACCGCCGTATTTCTGCGCGGGAAGGAAGTAGAAGTTGGCCGAGTTGTTCTGGGCCACGCTCGCGGCTGCGTTGGCCGAGTGGAAGCCGGAGATCCCGGCCCACGAGGTAAGCGTGTAGAAGATGCCGAGGCCGATGACCGAGATGTACAGTGCTCGGGGGACGTTGCGCTTGGGATCCTTGGACTCCTCGCCGTAGTTGGGCGCCATCTCGAACCCCACCCACGACCAGAAGGCGAAAAAGATCCCGATCCCCGCCGCCCCGGCGGCGAGGGCGGTGCCACCGACCTTGCCGGCCGGAAGACCCTTGAACGCGTTCACCGGATTGATCGCGTCCAGCGATACGTTGCTGGACGCCCCGGCGAAAATCACGACGTCGAAGATGACCAGCGTAACGATCTCGCACAGCAGCGTGATGCCCAAGATGCGCGCGGAGACTCGTACGTCGAAGAACGCGAGCGCCGCGATCAACGCGATCATCGCGAAGCCGAACCAGTACCACTCGATGTGCACGCCATAACGCGCCGCTTTGAGAGACGCGAAGTAGGCGAACCCGCCGACCAGAGAGACCTCGAAGACGCTATAGGCCGCCACCATGGCAAATCCGCTCGCCATGCCGAGCTCACGGCTTAGCCCGTGACTGATGAAGCTGTAGAAACCGCCCGCCGTCGTGACCTTCCGCGCCATGGCGACGTAGCCAACGCTGAAGATCACCAGCACCACGGTGGCAAATAGGAACCCCGCCGGGGCGCCGATACCGTTTCCGAACCCGACCGCGATCGGCGTGTTGAACAGCATCGCCGAGATCGGTGCCGAGCCGGTCACGGTCAGGAAGAGCACTCCGACCAGGCCGACGGCGCCGCCCCGCAGCTTGTGGACGTCTTTGCGATCAGCGACGTCAACGCTCTCGGCCGCCGGCAGCATCCCCTCGTGGTGCGCTGGGATAACTCCACCCTCGGTACTCACACGAACCCCTCCTTCATTGCCGATTGGGCTGGTACTGCGGTGCCAGACTCAGACGGTTGCTGCGACCTCGTGCCGGTCCGGCGATAGCTCTGCCTGCGCGTCGCCGAGTGCGTCGACAAGGAAAGCTTCCACGGCGCGGCGCCATTCGCCCTGCCGCACCACTACCCGGTCAGGCAACAGCGCGCGGGGCCTGATCTCGGCGTAGGTAGACCGCGCCAGCCGATCAAACGCGTCGATCACCCGGATCACGAGGCCGTAATCGCGCGGGCCGACCAGGCTGCCGATCCAGTCTCCGGGGCGGCCGGCGTCGGCGAACACTCCCTCGCGAACGCCTTGCCAGTACGCATGCTGGAACAAGCAGCCGGCGCTGCCCTGTTGAACCCAGCAACCGGCCGTCACGCCGACTTCGCCGTGTTGAATCCCGCGAAGTCCCAGCTGCAGCAGGCTGCGCCCCGACTCCGACGCCGCCAGGGTAGCGAGGCTTTCACGGACACGAAGCTCTTTGGGGTTCATCTCACGACCTCCTTGCTCGGGGCTCATCTTGTCACCCCGCCGACGGCATCCAGGACATAGCCAATCTGCTGCGGTAACGGGGCGCCTGGGACGAGTTTGCCATCCAGCGCCGCCGTGCCGATCGTGAACGCCCACACGCCACGCTCGGCCAGCGCCTGGATCCGCTCAGCCGAGTCAACCGAGCCTGCTGCGATCACCGGCAGTGAGGTTGCTTGCACGACGGCTTCCACGAGCTGGTCGACGTCTCCGTCGTAGCGGTAGGCGAGCAGGTTTATCCCGTCGACGCCCAGGCTCTCAGCGCGGCGGGCGTCCTCGGCGATCTCGTCGATCGTCCCTCGAAGCAGGCAGGGGTGGTCGATCACCTTCCCGATGTAGGGGCAGAACCGCACTCCGGTGCCGGCGATGACCTGCTGGATCGGCTCGATCAGCGTGCCCCCGATCAGGTAATCGGGGCCGATCTCGGCGGCCACTCGCGCGGATTCGAGCGTCGCCTCGTCGGTCTCGGAGACGACCTCGAGGTAGCTCGTGTGGCCGTTGGCGCGGATGTCCTGCATCAGACCGGCCAGCTCCTCGCGGGGAAGGCCGAGATCCTTACAGCCGACGTGGCGGATACCCAGCTCGGCGATCGACTCGTAGACCTCGCGGGCGTCGCCGATCGTCTGGTCGTCGCGAGTCAACATGAAGATGAATTCGGGCATCTCAGTCCCCAAGTTGTCTGACAAGGCGACGCACCGTACCAGTCCGAGGGGGAGGTGCGCAAACATCTTTTCCCCGCCATGCATTGCGGAACCGAACATGCCACTGGCAAGTTGTCTGACAACTGCTACGGTACCGGCCCGATCAGCGAAAGGAGGGCAAATGCGCGCAGCGGTTTGGAATGGCCCGGGGGCGATGTCGGTCGGCACTGCTCCGGATGCAACCTGTCCCGACGACGGCGTCCTTCTGCGGGTCCTGGCCTGCGGAATCTGTGGCACGGACGTCCGCTCGTTCTACAACGGCGACCGCCGGATCTCCCCGCCTTGGGTGCTCGGCCACGAGATCGCCGGCGAGCTGGTGGAGGTCGGACCTCGCGCCGAGCGCGAGCTGACTGAAGCTGGGCTCACGGTCGGTGACAGCACCCATTGCATCTCGACCCTGTGGTGCGGACGCTGTCGCATGTGTCGCAGTGGACACGAGAACCTGTGTCTGCATGGCGAGCTGATGGGGTTCGACCACCCTGGGGCCTACGCGGAGCACGTCGCGATCCCAAGCATCGCGCTGAAGAACCTCTTCCGGATCCCCGAGGGGCTGTCGCCCGCGCACGCGACGTTCGCCGATCCGCTCTCTGACGTCATCTGTGGCCACAAGGACCTGGCCATTACGCTTGACGACGTCGTCGTCGTCATCGGCGCCGGGCCGGTGGGAACGGCGCACGCGGCTTTGGCTCGGCTGCAGGGGGCCGGTCAGGTTC
>JALYTU010000359.1 GCA_030854125.1 Actinomycetota bacterium
GTTCGGGGCCGTCGGGGTGGGGCTTGGGCTCGTCGGGCTTGTGGGGTTGGGGCTTGTCGGGGTGGGGTTCGTGAGGTTCGGGGTTGTCGGCTGGACCGGGTTTGGGGGCGTTGGGTTCTGGGGCGGGGCGGCGGCTGCGGCGGTGGGCACCGTCGCCCGCGGGCGATCAGAACCGCCGCTCGTCGCGGCGATCGCGATCCCAGCGATTACCAGCACCGCGACCGTGCTGGCCGCGGCGATCCGGTTTCGCCGGCGTGTTGTGGTGACGGTGGTCTCGGGCTTCTGGGCTGGGGTCGTCGCAGCGTTTTCGCCGACCGTCGGATCCCCAGGGTCCTGACGCCGGTCGGCCTCTCCACCGGAGGTCGCCGCTGACTCCCGTTCCCAATCGCCAGACCACAGATGCTTGGGTCCAGTCATGGTTGGCCGTTGACCTTACGGGGCGGAGATGAAAGTTGACGAAGATCTGGGTTCAGCCCGCGCGCTCGGCCGAGGTCAGGCCGCGGCGCGCGAACGCCGACAGCACGAGGGCCGCGCCAACCAGACCGGCAAACGCGATTGCCACCTTCACCGGTGATCCCGCCAGCAGACCTCGGCCTGCCTCCAGCACCGGAGTGACCGGGTTGAGGTTGGCGACATCGTGGATCCAGCCGGTGAGCAGCGACAGGGGCACGTACACCGGAGCGAGAAACAGGAGCACGAAGACAGGCATCTGGATGACGGCCCCGGCCTGCTCGGTGCGCAAAAACATCGCCAGGCCGATCGCCCAGAGGGCGGCGACGAGGTTCATCACGATGCCAAGGCCGAGCAGGCCGACCAGTTGCACGCCGCTGCCAAAGACATTCATGCCGGCGATCAGCGCAGCGATCGTGACGACCGTCCCGGTGATCGCCCATCTCCCGAGCGCACCCAGCGCGTAACCGGCGATGATGCCGCTGCGCTGCGGGGCGCTGAGCATCAGCCGTCGGGCAAAGCCCGAATCGAAGTCCCGGGCAACCGCGAATCCGGTGAAGACGCCGCCGAAGGCCGCGGACTGCAGGAACACGAAGACGAACTGAAAGGCGGTATAGCCCGGCGAATAGTGGAAGTTCGGCAGGTCGCTGATCCGTGAGAGACCACCGGCGAACGCGACCAGGAAGAACAGCGGGAACACGATCGAAGGGACGAGGATCGCCGGGTTGACGAGGGTGTTGTGGATCGAGCGCCAGGCGACGGCACGAGCGACGTTGAGAAACCGGCTCATGTCCGCGTCAGCCTCGAGCGCATCGCCCGCTGCGCGAGCCCGAGGCAGATCACCAGCAGGGCGAGTGCGAAGCCAAACCCCAGCGCCAGCGCCCGAGCGTCCCAGCCGGTGATGACCAGGCTGCGCAGCGCCTCGAGCAGATACGAGACCGGGTTGTAGGTCGCGACGTCACGAAACCAACTCGCCTTGATCAGATTGCGCGGCAGGCTGGAAGAGCTGAGAAAGATCGTCACGAACAGGAGCGGGAAGATCCCCTGGACGGCCTCACCGGTGCCGAACCGCAGCGCCATCAGCACGCCCAGGCTGGCGAACGCGAACGAGATCAGGATCGAGAGCACGAGCAGCACCAGCGCGCCCCCGATCCCGCTGGCGAAGGTGACGCCGGTCGCCAGTCCCACGAGCAGGTACACGATCGCTTGGATCACGCCCAGCACCAGCGCTCCGCCGAGTTGCCCGACGAGCAGCGCCTCCCCTCGGACCGGCGTCATCGCCAGGCGGTTGAGAAAGCCGCTCTCGATATCCCGGGCAAGGTCGACACCGGCGTTGATCGAGACGAACATCGCCCCTTGGACAAAGGGCATCGCGATCAGGAAGTCGCGGTAGTTGTGAGTCGGAAAGCCCGGGATGCGGGTCGCGGTGCTGAGCGCCGAGCCGTTGATCGCGAACAGGATCAGCGGGAAGATCATCGGGAAGATGATCAGGGCGCGCTGACGGGTCGTCCGCACGATCGCCCGCCGGGCGATCGCGAGGGTCTGATCCACGATGCTCCCGGATCCGACCGAGAGCCCCGACGGGTGAGCGGCGCCTAGGTCAACCGCCACGCCGCCTCCTGCCCCGTCGCCCCTGGGGGGCCCGGTTCTCATCCTCACGCTCCGCGCCGTCGCTTGAGCCCTCGAGCTTGCGGCCGGTCTTGGCCAGGAACACGTCATCGAGCGAGGGCTGGTGCAACTGCAGCGTCTCGACGCGCAGGTCCGCGCGATCAAGAATGCGGATGATCTCGGCCAGTTCGGCCTCACCACCGGGCAGCTGCACCGTGACGCTGCCGTTGCCGTTGCGACGCATCTCGCCGAACTCGGACAGCAGCTCGGCCAGCCGGCCCCCGTCGTCGGGTTCGGCCGGTGTCACCTCGACACTTGGGCCGCCGATCTCGGCCTTGAGCTGGGCGGGGGTCCCTTCGGCCACGATGTGGCCGTGGTCGATGATCCCGATGCGACCGGCGAGGACGTCGGCCTCCTCCAGGTACTGCGTGGTGAGAAACACGGTCATGCCGTCGTCTCGCGCAAGCCGTGCGACCTCCTCCCACAGCGCGGAGCGGCTCTGCGGGTCAAGACCGGTCGTGGGCTCGTCGAGAAACAGGATCTGCGGGGAGTGCACCAGCGCCAGCGCGAGGTCCAGGCGGCGCTTCATTCCGCCCGAGTAGCCACCGACTCGCCGGTCAGCGGCCTCGGTCAGCCCGACGCGCTCGAGCAGTGCCGTGGCTCGCCGGCGCCGCTCAGGGCCGGACAGACCCTGGAGGGTGGCCTGCAGGATCAGATGCTCACGGCCGGTGAGGATGGCGTCGAGCGCGGCTTCCTGGAGCGCGGCGCCAATCGTGGCGCGCACCTGGGAGCCCTGCTTGACGATGTCAAATCCACCGACGGTCGCGCGGCCGCTGGTCGGCGGCAGCAGCGTCGTCAGCATCAGCACGGTCGTCGACTTGCCCGCGCCGTTGGGCCCCAGAAAGCCGTAGATCTCGCCCCGCGAGACCGCGAGGTCGATGCCGTCGACCGCCCGGGGTCCCTTGCGGAACTCGCGCACCAGCTTCTCGACCTCGATTGCGGGCTCCCCGGTCATGTCTCGGACCTTAGCCTGCCGGCCTTTCAGGCTGGCTGGGCGGTGCTGCGACGCGGCGGCGCTCACAGCCTGGTTTCTCCGACGCTCCAGGGGTGGATCAGCCCTGACGCAGGACCGATCTGACGATCTCCGGCCTGCGGGCGCCGAGGAAGAAGATGCCGGGCAGGCCGGCGGTCTCAAATCCGTCGTTGGGGTTGCCGTCCAGCGTGCTGGCGGCGATCGCCATCGTTCCTGTGCGGTCGTTGCTGACGAAGAAGATCGCCCCGCCGCCCTCCTTTGCGCGGTTGCCCTCAAACAGGCTGCCGGCGATCGAAAGGGCCATCCGATCTCCGTCGTTGTAGATCGCGCCTCCGCTGCCCCCGCCGGGGGTGCCCCGCCGCGCTGGGTTTGCGCCAACGCCGATCGCTCGATTTCCGAGAAAGCGGCAGTTGAGCACCGTCCAGGACACCCCGATGCTGCTGAGAGCCCCACCGTTACTGCAGACATTCGCACTAAAGCGGCTCCCCACCACGTCGACGGCAAGCCCGCGGTATTGAGACAGCGCCCGCACCGCTCCGCCGCCGAGGTCCGGTCCGTCACCCTCGCACCGGTTCCCGGTGAAGACCGAGTTGATGATGCGCAGCCGACCGCCACGGTCAAAGATTGCCCCGCCCCCACCGCCGTCGAAATCCTGACCGCTCGAGTTGCCGTCGGTCAGGGTCAGATTCTGGATCACCAAGGTCGGGGCCGCCTGATCCTGGCAGTGCGAGCTCGTGAACACCTGCGCCGGATCGCAGGTGTCCATGTACAGGATGCGGTGTCGCCCCTGACCGCTGAGCGTCACCAACCCGCCGCCGTCCAGCACGACGCGGGAGCTCGTGTTGATGACCTTCGCCGTCGTGTTCATCCGGATGCGCACTGGTCTCGGTCCGCACGAGAAGCGAATGATTCCGCCCGAGCGAACCGCGCGGACTACCGTCGCGGACGTGCAACTTGCCGCCGTCCCGTGACCAATAACGCGGTTCGGATGAGAGGTGTTCACGAGGCCGGCTCGCGCGGGAGGAGGTACGGCACGTACGCCCGGAGCCGACCGGTCCGACAC
>JALYTU010000360.1 GCA_030854125.1 Actinomycetota bacterium
GGGAGCCGCTGGCCCGCTCTGGTCGGTGGATGCCGACCGATCGAGCTTCGCGACCTCATCGCTGGCCCGGAGTGGCATCTCGAGCATGCCGAGGTCGTCGTCCGCTTTGGGGTGCCGTCGGAAGTCGTTGTCGCGAGTGTCGCTCCCCGCTGAATTCCGAAGAGCCCGTATAAGCCCCCCGGAACGGGATTCTTCACCGGGCGGGTCTTACGGCATCCTGGTGCGCGAGATTTAGGGCCGGCGGGCGATGGCCGCTTGTTCGAGGCGGTCATCGCCCCAGAACAGCTCATCGTTGACGACCACGGCCGGTACACCGAAGACGCCAAGCGCCAACGCTTGATCGTTGACGGTGCGGACGGCGTCTTTGACTGCTGGTGTCTGCACTGCTTGAGCCAGTTGCTCAGCGTCGATTCCGACTCGCTCGGCAGCTCGTTGCACGGTGCTCAGCTCACCGAGCTCGCCGCCCTCACAGAAGGCTAAGCGCATTGCAGCAAGGGCAAACGGTTCGAGGAGATCCTGAGTGGTGGCGAACGCCATCGCCCGGGCAACGAGGACGTCGTTGGTGGGCCACGGCGTTGGCCATCGAATCGGACCGAGGTCATGCCGCCAGTTGATACCCAACGCGCAGTGGCGCGCCCCGTTTTCGCCGGCGCGCTCTTTGGTTACCTTGCCGCTGTGTCGGTGCCCTGGAGACATCGCGCCGAAGAAAAACAGGGAGTCCTGCGCCGCGCCGATCATCAAGCCCCCACGAGCTTCGACCGTTGGCTTTGAGCGTGGCGGCACGAGACTCACAGTCGACGAAATGCTGCCGCCAAGCGCTGCCAACAGCGGGCCCCGCAACGCCGTCAGACATCGTCGTCAGTTGCGGCTTGAGTCACGAAATGGCTCATATTCGTGACTCTATGAGCGGGCCAGCCAGGTGTCCCATGTAGCCCCAGAACAGCAGTCGTCCCGGGCTGGTCTTACGCACTCGCGGTAGACAGGCGCCGGGTCGCGGGCCCGTCAGCTCGGAGATGTCCCGGCCGAGATTTGGCTTCCGGTACGCGGGGGCGCCGTTACCGTGTCATCGATGGTCGACGATGGGCTCGTGCCGCTTCTGGCCGAACAGGTCGCGTACTACCGCGCACGAGCGCCGGAGTACCTGGAGGGGGTGCTGAACATGCCAGGCAGCGAGGAGCTTGAGGGGGCCCTTGAGACCTTCGCGCCTACTGGCGATGTGCTTGAGCTCGCTTGCGGACCGGGATCGTGGACGCTGCGGCTGCTGCGTCACGCCACGACGGTGGTCGCGATCGACGCCTCCCCGGAGATGCTGGCGATCGCCCGGGAGCGCGTCGGCGATGACCGTGTTCATTTCGTACTCGCCGATCTGTTTACGTGGCGTCCGGACCGGCGCTACGACGTCGTCTTCTTCGGGTTCTGGCTCTCGCACGTCCCACTCGAGCGCTTCGCCGACTTCTGGGCGCTTGTCGATGACTGCCTGGCGCCCGCCGGTCGCGTCTTCTTCGCCGACGACGCGTACCGCACCCCCGACGAGCTCGTCGAAGGCGCAGCATCGTCGACCATTCGCCGGCGGCTGAGGGACGGCACCGCCTACCGGGCGGTCAAGGTGCCGCACACGCCACGCGAGCTCCAACGCCGCCTCGCCTCCCTTGGCTGGGACGTCACGGTGCACCCCACTGAAGGGCCGTTCTTCTGGGGCGCCGGCGGTCGGGCGGCCGCGACATAAAGGGACGGATCGCCCGGCATGCGCGTTCCGTCGCGATCTGCGGCTTGAGTCACGTTTTCGGTCATTAACGTGACTCATACGCAGGGGTTAGGCGGCGGTTGAGCGTAAACGTGACCCAACGGGCGGTGAGGGTCGCCCGACACCGGGTAGCTACCGCCCACGCGAGGGGTGTCTTGCCGCAGCCCCCGGTCCCGGTGCGGTGGGGTGCCCCTCGCGTGCCTGCCGCTGCGCCTGCGGGGTTTACGACAGCGATCAGCCCGGGCCCGGTGGATCGCGGTCATCCGCACGCTCATAGCCGCGGGCGGTGAGCCTCCACAGCTTTCCGGCCTCATCGGCCAGCTGCTCGCGCTTGAGTGCCTTGAGCTCGGCGCCGACGCGAAACTCGGCTTGGCCGATCGACGCCGCGATCTGAAACCGATCCAGGCCGCTGCCGGTGTCCCGGCTGAGCGCGAGGATGATCTCGCGCTGAATCTCAGCGGAGTTCAAACGTCTATCACCTTCCTCCCGATAGGACTTCGAGAAACTCTAGAAAACCAAGCTTTAGGAAGGTTTAAAGAAGGTTTTGCCACGGGGCTGCGGGTCCGGGCACCTGCCGACCGAGATGCAGGCCCGAGCCCTTCAGATCCCTTTGATAGCCTCTGATATCAATGACTGATCTGTTGATCCGAGGTCTTGACGGCGATGACCTTGAGCGTCTGGAGGCTCGAGCCAGACGGCTCGGGCTCTCCCGCGGCGAGTACGTCCGGCGGCGGCTGCGCGCCGACGCCCGCCCGCTGATCACGGTCTCGGTCATCGACCTGGAGCGCTTGGCCCGCGAGCTGCCCGACCTCGGCAACGAAACGGTGATGGCCGGCGCGTGGAGCTAAGCGCCAGCGGGCGCGAATGGCTGATCGACAAGTCCGCGCTCGCGCGCCTGGCCCACAGCCCCGACGCCCAGCTATGGGCCACCCGGATCGAACGGGGGCTGGTGAGGATCACCACGCTGACGCTTCTAGAGGTCGGCTACTCAGCCCGTTCGGCGGCTGAGCTTCGCCACGGCCTCGCCAGCGCGCCGATCGCCGCGATGCCGGTCGAGTACCTCACCCCGTCAATCGAGGACCGCGCCGTAGCGGTGCAGACGCTGCTCGCCCAACAAGCCCAACACCGCGGCCCATCGGTGCCCGATCTGCTGATCGCCGCCGCCGCCGAACTCGCCGGCCTCTGGGTCCTGCACCTCGACCACGACTTCGAGCTGATCGCGAAGTTCACCAGCCAGCCCACCGAGACGCTGCAAATGAACTAACTCCCCCGCCCCGCCCAATGCCGCCCACCCCCGCCGCCAACCCAGTCCTCAAAGCCTCCCGCCGCCGTCTTAGACCGAGCTAAGCCGATCGGGCGCCCAAACCCCAATCGCGGCGGGGTGATGCCTCCGGCCGGCTCCGGCTTAGCGGCCGATCGTCGGGCCGGGTCGTTCCGGCCCGAACCCGGGCCGGCGCCCCAGCCCCGGACGGCTGGGCTCTGAGCTGCCGGCGGTAAGGCGCCCCAGCTCGGCGCGGACCTGCGCCAGGCGGACCGGATCGGCCTGCTTTCCCAGCGCCTGCAGCCGGGCGTGTTCTTGTGAGAGCTCGGCCAGGTGCCGTCGCGCGCCGGGCGCCGGCCGGGTAGCGGCCAGCAGCTCGCCGGTGGCCGCTAGCTCAGCCGCCTCAGAGGCCTGCTGGGCAAGCTTGTGGGCTTGCTCGGCGGCTTGGTGGCGCTCAAGCGCGCCGGGATGCCGGTTGTCCCATGCGCGTCGGCGCTGGTCAAGCTCGACCTGGCGGGTGTCGGCCTCCTGGCGGTGGTGTTGCTGGGCGGTGAGCGCGGCGCGTTCGCGGTCGCGGTCGGCCGCGATCTGCGTCTTGAGCGCGCGTCCGCGCTCCCCCAGGCGCGCCAGGCGTCCCAGCTTCGCCTGCTCTGCGGCGAGCTGCTCGCCGCGGGCCGCCGCCCACTGGGCCTGCTGACCAGCGTGCTGCGCGTCAGCGTGCGCGTGCGTCACGCGTTGATCATGCGGCTGGGTGGACATCACCGCAGCCGCCTCCCGTAGCTTGGCCCGCACCTGGTCAAGCTCGACCCGGGATCGCTCAAGCTCAGCGTGGGCCCGCTCGCGCCGGACGCGGGCCTGCTCGCGCTGATTACCCTCGCTGGGGGCGGGCAAGGCGGCCTGTTGGGCGTGCTCGCGTTCGGCGTGTTGCTCGTGCGCCAGCGGGGTTGCGATCGATGGGAGCTCGGGCTCTGAGCGTCCCAGCTGCGCCGCCAGCCGGGCCAGTTGAGCCTCCCGGCCGCCGTCGGCCTCCTCGGCGGGCGGGTCGAGACGTTCAAGGCTGGCGTACAGATGGGTTTGCTCTCGCGCGCGGGTCAACGCGACATAGCTGCCGTTGGCGTCTGAGTGCTCGCCAGCGATCACGTGC
>JALYTU010000361.1 GCA_030854125.1 Actinomycetota bacterium
GCAACGTGGCCAGCGCGATCAAGCGGGCAGGCAAGGTGATCGCTCAGGCCCTGGCCGAAACCGCGCACTGCCCGCTTCACCTCGAGGACACCGCGGGTGCCGGAGGGACGCTCGGGCGTTCCTTCCAAGAGCTGGCCGACCTGATCGACACCTCGGGCGGGGGCCCACGGCTCGGGGCGTGTCTGGACTCCTGCCACCTACTCGCCTCCGGCTATGACGTGCGCACTGCCGACGGGCTGACCGAGACCCTGGATGACTTCACGCGCGTGGTCGGGATCGAACGCCTCGGCTCGTTGCATCTCAACGACTCGCAGGCGCCACTGGGCTCTAACCGCGATCGTCACGCGCGCGTCGGTCAGGGCGAGATCGGCAAGCGGGGCTGCGCCGCGTTCCTGTCCGAGCCGCGTTTTGAGAATCTCCCGGTTGTGCTCGAGACCGAGGCCACCCCCGAGGAGATCGAGCTGTGCCGCAAGTTGCGCCGCCGCGGTAGGGCAGCGCGGCGGCGGGCCGCCAGGCGTTAGCGTGCTCACACGATGACTCGCCGTGACCCTGCCGACGCCCTGGTCATCTTCGGGATCACCGGGGACCTGGCGCGCAAGATGACCCTCCGGTCGCTGTACCGGCTGGAGAAGCGCCGGCTGCTGCCCGCGCGGGTGATCGGGGTTGCCGCCGAGGATTGGAGCGTCGAACACCTGCGAAAGCACGCCCGCGCCGCGATCGGCGAGTCCGGCGAGAGGATCGAGGCCAAGGTCTGGCATCGCCTGTCCCGGCGCCTGGAATACGTCGGTGGCGACTTCGGGTCCCCGGACACCTACGACAGGCTGACGGCCGCTCTCGGCCACTGCACCAACCCAGTCTTCTACCTGGAGACCCCGCCGCGACTGTTCTCGACGGTCGTCGGAGGCCTACACAGCGCCGGCCTGCTCGCCGGCGGACAGCGGATTGCGGTGGAAAAGCCGTTTGGGCATGACCTTCGCTCCGCCAAGGCCCTCGCCGCCGAGCTGCATCGATATGTCGATGAATCTCAGCTCTACCGGGTCGATCATTTCCTCGGCAAGCTGGGCCTCGAGGAGTTCCTCTACCTGCGGTTTGCCAACACGACGCTGGAACCGATCTGGAACCGCAACTACGTCTCCTCGGTTCAGATCACCATGGCCGAGCCATTCGGGGTCCAGGAGCGCGGGCACTTCTATGACCCGGTCGGCGCGCTGCGCGACGTGGTCGTCAACCATCTTTTGCAGCTGCTGGCGGCGGCGGCGATGGAGCCGCCTTCAGCCGGCGATCCTGGCAGCCTCAAGGACGCCAAGACAGCGGTCCTGCATTCGATGACCACCGCTCAGCCGGCTCAGTACGTGCGCGGCCAGTACACCGGCTATCGCTCGATCCCCGGGGTCGCCAAAGGCTCGGACACCGAGACCTTCGCCGCATTGCGGCTGGAGATCGACAACTGGCGGTGGGCCGGCGTGCCGTTCTTCATCCGCACCGGCAAGCGGATGCCGGTCAGGGTCACCGAGCTCCGGCTCGTCTTCCAGCACGCCCCCCGCCTGCCCTTCCTGCCCCGTGCTCACCGCCGGCCCGAGCCCAGCGAGCTGACCATCAGGATCGATCCCCACACCGGGATCCGTCTCGGGCTCGACGCGCTGCGCGCCGACATCCCCGGGGCCAGCGGGATCGACCTTGACATGACCTTTGACGAGGCCGGCGGCGAGGGCGCGACCCCGTATGAGGTGCTCCTTCACGCCGCTTTGATCGGCGATTCGACCCGTTTCACCCGTCAGGACATCGTCGAGGAATCCTGGCGCGTGCTTGGACCATTGGTGAGCTCCCCTCCCCCGTCGGTCCGCTACACGCCCGGTACCTGGGGGCCCAAGGCGGCCGATGACCTGCTGCGCGCCAACGGCGGCTGGCGAAAGCCGTGGCTGCCGTGAGATCCCGCCTGGGCACCCTGCTGTGGATCGTGATCGGTGTGTACTTCGCCTCCTCACACCACTACCTCGACAACGCGGACACACTCAAGCGCATCCTCTCGGTCGCGCTGGCGATCATCCTCTGGCCGCTGCTGTTACTGGGAATCAACCTGCACGTGAAGTGATCGCGATCGGACATCGCCTCCGCGTCTACCCGCTGCGCTGCCAGAACACCCCCGTGCTGTCAGCCAGCTCGATCGGATCGCTGATCGCATGGCGCTCACGAAAGTCGGTCACGGCCGCCTTGCACTCGGGTAGCCAGCCGTAGTCATCGACGATCACCCAGCCGCCGACGGAGAGGTTTGGATAGAGAGCGTCAAGCGCCTGGATCGTCGACTCGTAGAGGTCACCGTCGAGCCGCAGCACGGCCCACCTCTCGTCGGTGAGCTCAGGCAGCGTGTCCTTGAAGAAGCCCTCGAGGAACCGGACCTGCTCATCGAGCAGCTGCAGCGAGGCGAAGTTCCGGCGGACCTCCTCGAGGCTGACGCCGAGCACGTCGTTGAATTCGTACAGCGGCATCGCGGCCGCATCGGCGGGATAGTTCTTCGGATCATTGACCGGCAGGCCCACAAAGGAATCAGCGACCCAGACGGTGCGGTCGGTCACGCCCCACGCCCTGAGCACGGCGCGCATGTAGATGCTCGCGCCGCCGCGCCAGACCCCGGTCTCGATGATGTCCCCGGAAACCCCGTCGGCGATCACGCGCTCGATGCACGCGCGGGCGTTGTCCAGACGTGGCCGGCCGATCATGGTCAGCGCATGGCGCGGCCAGATCGCGCCGGCCTGCACATCCGCAGCCGCCTCGACATGGCGTCTGGCCAGCTGCAGGCCGCGAGCGCTGAGTATCCGGTCGATCGCGCGCCGCCGACCGCTCCGCGGTGCCGCGATCAGTTCCTCTCGTGGCGCGAAGCTGCCGAGCAGGACCTCCTGCACCAGGGAGAGGTAGGCCTCGCGGACATCGCCATCGACATCGGCGTCGGCGTCGGCGGTCACGAGTGAATCAAGGGTTAGGCGACGCTCGCGGCCGGCTGAGCCGCGACTGCGGCGTCGACCAGCGCAGAACCGAACAGATGATCGAGTTCGGCGTGCAGGCTCGCCGACCGTGCGACCCGGAAGCTCGGTCCCAGCCGCAGGCGACGGTGGCCGCGGGACGTGGACAGCTCGACGACGACGTCGGACTCGCCGGGGAAGCCGGCCAGCAGGTCCTTGAGCTCGCCCAGCGCGCTGGCGGGCAGCACGGTGGCGTCCAGGCGCAGGCGCAGCGCGCTGGCCCGCACGACGGGCTGGGCGGCCTGGGCCTTGGCGGCCTCGACCTCCGCCTGGGTGGGCTCGAAGCGCTCGACATGCTGGGCGATCAGGCACGTCTTCTCGCGGTCCTTGTGGTCGACCTTGCCACGGATGATCACGATCGAATCCGTGGTCAGGGCGTCCTCGCTGGCCGCGAGCGCCTTGCCGAAGACGATCACCTCGACGGAGGACTCCAGGTCATACAGGGTGGCGAACATCATCCAATCGCCCTTTTTGGTCTTGATCCGCTTGGCCTGCGTAATCATCCCGCCGACCGTGACCCAGTCACCATCGCGGCGGGCGGACAGCTCGGCCAGCGGACCGTCTGACCTGGCCTGCATCGCGGGCGCAACGTCGCGCAGCGGGTGGGCGGAGATGAACAGGCCGATCGACTCCTTCTCGGCCGCCAGCAGCTCGGTGCGCCTGAACTCCTCGGTCGGGATCGGCGCGTGGCTGGGCGCGGCGAAGGCCGCCGAGCTGGCCCCGCGGTCGGGTGCGGGGTCGAGGTCGAAGATCGAGCCCTGGCCGATGAGCGCGTCCTGTTGGGCCTTCTGACCCGCCGCCTGGGCGGACTCAAGCACCTCGAGCATGCCCTTGCGGGTGGCGTTGGTGGAGCCGAACGCGCCGCATTTGATCAGCGCCTCGATCGCCTTCTTGTTGACGGCGCGGTTGTCGATCCGCTCGCAGAAGTCAAAGATCGAGCTGAACTCCCCGTTCTCCGCCCGAGCGGATTTGATCGCCTCGACGGCCGCGTACCCAACCCCCTTGACCGCGTCCAGGCCGAAGCGGATGTTGCCATCCACCACCACAAACGCGTGGTCGGAGAGGTTGACGTCGGGTGACAGGATCTCGATTCCCATCTGCTCGGCCTGGGCGACGAAGA
>JALYTU010000362.1 GCA_030854125.1 Actinomycetota bacterium
CGCCCGTTCCGCGCCGATCGCGACCGAACTCGTGAGCACCGCGTCCGGTACCTCGAGCTGGGTGCTCACCGTCGCGCTGGCCGCCTTGGCCGCCGCCGCCGCGGGGTTTGCCCTCCTGCGTGCCTATGGCGGCCCCGGACAGGCAGCCGCACCGGCATCCAGCGCCGCGGCGGTCGCGTCCGCGCCAGCGGCCACTGCTCTCGCGCCGGCCACGCCGGACGCCTTGGCCGTCTCACCACCAAAGCCCGCCCGGGTCCCAGCCCCCCCGAGACCGGCGCCGCGGTTACGGCGATGGGGCCGTCAAAAAGCGCAACTCTCCACCGTGGCCATCGCCACCGGGCCGGGCTGCACGACTGGTCAGCTGGGGGCGCGGACGCTTCGCGCGACCGCGCTGATCAGGCCCGGCTGGACTACGGCGTATTGGGCTCCCAACCCACGCCGTGACCGAGCGAGGCGCTCTTGACGACCTTGAGCGAGAGCAGCGCGCACTTCATCCGCTGCGCCGAGATGTCGATCCCGAGCAGCTCCAGCACGAACTCACGATCGAGCTCGCGCAGCTGCGCGAGCGTCTTGCCCTTGACCTCATCGGAGACCATCGAGGCAGCGGCCTGGGAGATCGCGCAGCCGTGACCCTCGAAGCGGATCCCGCTGACGCGCTCGTCCTCATCGACGGCGAGCTTGACCGTCAGCTCATCGCCGCAGAGCGGGTTGAGGTCGTGGAACTCCAGGTCGACACGCTCGAGCTCGGGCGCGGGTGGGCTCCAATTGTGGGGCCGCTTGTAGTGCTCGAGGATGTTCTCGCGGTAGAGCTCGTCGTCCATGGTCGTTCTCAGGCTAGTGACGGCCACTAGAGCTGCATGACGCGGGCGACGGTGCCGAGGCCTGCGATCAGGCGGTCGATATCGGCTGAGCTGTTGAAGACCGCGAGTGACGCGCGCGTGGTCGCCTGGGCGCCGAGCCGGCGCATGAGCGGCTGGGTGCAGTGGTGTCCAGTCCGCACGCACACGGCCTCGCGACCGAGGATCTCGCCAACGTCGTGCGGGTGCACACCGTCGATCACGAACGAGGCCAGCGCGCCGCGCGCGGCGGCGTCGGCGGGGCCGTGCACGGTCAGGCCAGGGACCTCGCCCAGGCGGGTCAGCAGCTCCTGCGACAGGGAGAGCTCGTGGGCGCGGATCTCCTCGATTCCGATCGCCTGGACCCAGTCCACGGCGGCGCCGAGCCCGATCGCCTCGGCGATCTGCGAGGTTCCGGCCTCGAACTTGTGGGGCAAGTCGGTCCAGGTCGACTCGGTCGCTCCGACCGTCTTGATCATGTGGCCTCCGCCGATGAACGGAGGCATCGCCTCCAGCAGTTCGCGGCGACCGTGCAGCACGCCGATCCCGGTCGGCCCGTACAGCTTGTGGCCCGTCCAGGCGTAGAAGTCGGCATCGATCGCGGCCAGATCGACGGGCAGCTGGGGGACGGCCTGGGAGCCGTCCACGAGGATGACCGCCCCCGCGGCGTGCGCGGCGGCGGCCATCTCGGCCACCGGGTTGATCGTGCCCAGCACGTTGGAGACGTGCACGACACCGACGAGCTTGGGGCCGCGCTTCAGCAGCCGCGCGTAGGCGTCCAGGTCCAAGGTGCCGTCGTCGAGCATCGGCACGTAGGCCAATTCGGCGCCCACCTCGGAGCAGAGCAGCTGCCAGGGCACGATGTTGGAGTGATGCTCGGTCTCGGTCAGCAGCACCAGGTCACCGGCTCCGACATTGCGCCGCCCCCACGTGTAGGCGACGAGGTTGATCGCCGCGGTCGCGTTGGGGGTGAAGATCGTCTCCTCGATGGTCGATCCAAGCCAGGCCGCGATGCGCACCCGGGCGCCCTCGTAGAGATCGGTCGCCTCGACCGCCAACGGGTAGACGCCGCGATGCACCGAGGCGCGATGGTCGGTGTAGTACGCGGTCATCGCGTCGATCACCGGCTGCGGAGTCTGCGAGGTCGCCGCCGAGTCCAGGTAGCAGACCGAGTGCCCGTCGAACTCGCGGCGCAGGACCGGGAAGTCAGCGGCGACGTCCTGGATGTGTGACACGGCGCTCATTTGCCTGCCGCTCGCCTAGGCGACCGCTTCCTCGAGCTCGTCGGTGATCCAGCCGTAGCCCTTGGCCTCGAGCTCGGTGACGAGCTCCGGGCCGCCCTCGCGGACGATTCGGCCCTTGAACATCACGTGCACGTGGCTGGGCTGCACGAGGTGCAGGATCCGCTGATAGTGGGTGATGATGAGCACCCCGAGCTCGGGTCCGGCGACCGAGTTCACGCCGTCGGCCACGACCTTGAGCGCGTCGATGTCCAAACCGGAGTCGGTCTCGTCGAGGATCGCCAGCTGGGGATGCTGCAGCGCCAGCTGGAGGATCTCCATCCGCTTCTTCTCCCCGCCGGAGAAGCCCTCGTTCAGGTACCGGGTGGAGAACTCGCGCGGGACCTTGACGAGCTCCATCGCGGCCTCGACCGTGGTCCGGAACTCCTTGAGCGAGATCGGGTCCTCGCCCTTCGCGTCGCGGTGGGCGTTCATGACCGTGCGCAGGTACTTGGTCACGGTCACGCCGGGAACGGAGACCGGGTATTGGAAGGCCATGAACAGGCCCATCCGGGCGCGCTCATCGGTGGCGGCCCCCGTGATGTCCTCACCGCCGAGGAGGATCTGTCCGTCGGTCACCTCGAGGTTGGGGTGGCCCATGATGACGTTGGCGAGGGTCGACTTGCCCGAGCCGTTGGGCCCCATCAGGGCGTGGATCTCGCCCTGACCGACGGACAACTCGAGGCCGCGGAGGATCTCCTTCTCGCCGGCGCGGACGTGGAGGTTTCGGATCTCGAGATCAGGCATGCTCAGCTTTCGGTGTCGGGTTCAGGAGGCCGGGGCGGTCACGGGCGCGCGAGCGCGCTCGGACACGGCGAGCGTGGTGTCCCGGGGGCCGGAGAAGTCCACCAGCTCGGCCAGGGTCGTGGTCTGCAGAGAGCGGATGATCCCGGCCTGCACGCGGGTCCACAGCAGCTTGGTCGCGCAGGCACGGCCGGAGTCGGGCTCATGCGAGCACAGGACGCGCTCGGTGTGATCGTGGACGAAGCATTCCATCGGCGCGATCGAACCCTCGAGCGCCTGGACGACCTCGTCCATCGCGATGTCCTGCGCCGGGCGCGAGAGCCAGTAGCCGCCGTGGGCGCCCCGGGCGCTCATCACCAGTCCGGCCCGGCGCAACCTGGCCACCACCTGCTCGAGGTAGGCGAGGGGAAGGCCTTCGGCATCGGCGATCGCCTTGAGGCTGGTGGGATGGTCAGGCTCCTGGCGGCCGAGCTCGATCATCAGGCGCACGCCGTATTCGGCCTTGGAGGAGAAGATCATCGCGTCTAAATCCTACCACCGGGGTCGGGTTAGCACCCACCGCGGCCAGGTCACCGCGCCCTGTAGGGTCCGCCCATGGTGGAAGGGGGCCTGGCGACAACCGAGGATGTGCGTTTCGCGGCCGAACGAGCCCAGGCGGTCGGCCGGCTCGGGATCGACACCGAATTCATGTCCGAGGGTCGGTACCGGGCGCTGCTATGCCTCGTCCAGATCGCCGTCGACAGTGCCGAGCCCGAGCGCGAGCCGACGATCCTGCTGATCGATTCACTCACCGACGTCGATGTCCGTCCGCTTGCGCAGCTGCTCGCCGATCCGGACGTCGAGGTCGTGCTGCACGCCGGCCGCCAGGACGTGGCCATCCTGCGCCGGGCCTGGCAGACCGAGCTGACCAACATCTTCGATACCCAGATCGCCGCCGGCTTCAGTGGCCAGAGTGCGCAGAGCGGGTACGGGAACCTGCTCGGGGCGGTGCTCGGCCGCCGGGTCGGCAAGACCGCCAGCTACACCAAGTGGGACGCCCGACCGTTGACCGCCGAGCAGCTCGGCTACGCGGGGGAGGATGTCGCCCACCTGCTCGAGCTCGCCGACGAGATCCAGCGGCGGCTTGCCGAGCACGGCCGGCTGGAGTGGGCCACCGAGGAGTGCCGGCGCCTGGAGGCCGCCACCGACGAGCGCGATCCGATGACCGCCTGGGAACGCCTGCCGCGGGTCGGTCAGCTGGACCCGCGCGCCCGCGCGGTCGCGCGAGAGCTCGCCGC
>JALYTU010000363.1 GCA_030854125.1 Actinomycetota bacterium
TTGGCGTCAACCTCGGCCTTGGTGACGAAGGGAGCCTGAGGCCAGCCCACCAGTTCGGCCTCGACCCGTTCCATGGCCAGGTTGGCGCCCTTCACGAGTCGGATCTTGACGACGCTGCCGTGACGACGATGCCGATCCCGGGCCCAGGCGACCAGGTCCACGAGGACCGGATAGGAGTCCGGGATGTAGGCCTGCAGGACGATCCCGGCGGACAGATCAGCGTAAGGGTGCTCGCTCAGCACCTGTTTGAACACGGCGACAGTCAGGTCCAGGTCGCGGTACTCCTCCATATCGAGGTTGACGAACTTGTTGGGTTGGTGACGCAGCGCCTCGTCGTAGAGCCGCCGCAGCCGTCCCGCCACCCGATCCACCTCGTGGTCAAAGGCGGCGATGTCCAGCTGCGAACACACCGAGGAGACCTTCACCGAGACGTAATCGACGTCCGGGCGGCGAAGCAGCGCCAACACCGCCTCCAGGCGCCGTTCGGCCTCCTGCTCGCCCAGCACCGCCTCGCCGAGCAGATTGACGTTGAGGCGGATCCCCTCGGCACGCCGGCGGGCCACGTGGCGCGCGAACGGACGGGGCTCAGCCGCGATCACAAAACTGGCCAACTCCGCGCGGACCCGCACCTTGACCAAGGGCATCACGATCCGCGGAAAACGCGCCGCCACCGCTACGCCGACGCGCAGGAGCGCCCCGTCGACACGGCCCAGGAAGCGCGGTGCCCGGTCGCCACCCACCAGGCTCGCAAAGTGCCGCGCGGCGCGTTGTGGATCACGGATCCGCAGCACCTCGTCGGTGAGGGCCAGCACGAAGGTCAGGCCGTCTTCATCGTCGAGCAGGCGGGCGATGCGACGACCCTGCAAGCGCTCCCGCCTACCCTGGCGGCGGATGGCATCGGTCAGCAACCGCTCCGCCAGCCGCTCGGTCTCACGAGTCAGCTCGCGGTCATCGACCGAGGCGTCCCTTGGCTCATCACGCAGCAACGGCTGGGTCATCTTCTCACCGTCATATTTCTATGGTGGCGCCAACGGTCAGCGGCCTCCGCCCCACGCTGGATCTGGACACGTCCTCGCTCAAACTCGCCGACGCGATCGTCAGGCGTCATCGGTCTGGACGACCTCGCCTTGACCGAGCCGCGAGTGCCGGTAGCCATAGAACCCGTAGATCAGCGCGCCGATCAAAAACCACGCGATGAAACGAAGCCACGTCACCACCTGCAGCTTGGTGATCAGCCAGATCGAGAACCCGATTCCCAACAGCGGAGTGACCGGCATCAGCGGCACACGGAACGTGCGCGGTCGGTCTGGCTGCCGGTGGCGCAGCACGATCACGGCGATCGACACCACAATAAAGGCGAGCAGGATGCCGATGTTAGTCAACTCCGCCGCGCTGCCGATCGGCACGAAGCCCGCGATGCCCGCCGCGACGATCCCGACGATCCACACCGGTCGGTTCGGCGAGTGTCGTTCGTTGGTGTGCGCGAACCAGGCCGGCAGCAGGCCGTCGCGACTGATGGCAAACCAGATCCGCGACGCCCCCAGGGTGAAGGCGAACAGCACGGTGATGATCCCGATGATCGCGCCCACCGAGACGATCTTCGCGAACGCGGTCTGGCCCACCGATTGGAACGCGTACGCGAACGCTGCCGTCGATGAGAGGTGCGTGTACTTCTGGATGCCGGTGAGCACTGTCGCGGCGAGCAGATACAGCACCATCGCGATCGCCAGCGACAGCACGATCGCCTTGGGCAGGTTACGCTCGGCATCCTTGGACTCCTCGGCCGCCGTGCTCATCGCGTCATAGCCGAACACCGCGAAGAACACCGTCGCCGCGCCGGTAGCCGCCCCGCCCAAGCCCTTCGGGAAGTACGGGGTGAGATTGCTGGACTTGACGTAGAACGCGCCAACGACCACCACGGCGAGGACGATCGCGATCTTGACGAACACCAGCCACGACTCGATGCGTGCGCCTGTCTTGATGCCGCGGTTGAGCAGCGCCGCCACGCCCAGGCACAGGATCACCGCGAACAGGTCGATGCGATGGCCTGCGCCCGTGCCGGGGGCGCCGAGCATCCAGGCCGGCAGGTTGGCGTGAAAGCTGGTGAACAGGTAGCCGACGTACTGCGAGACCCCGATCGCGACCACCGCGACAATCGCCGTGTACTCCAGCAGCAAGTCCCAGCCGATGAACCAGCCGATCGACTCCCCCAGCGTCGCGTAGCCGTAGGTGTAGGCCGACCCCGCCTTGGGGATCATGCCCCCGAACTCGGCGTAGGACAGCGCCGCGCAGGCGCTCGCAATGCCCGCGATGATGAACGAGATCGACACCGCCGGCCCCGCGTCCGTCTTGGCCACCGGGCCGGCGAGGGCAAAGATGCCAGCACCGATGATCGCCCCGAGCCCGATCGCGGTCAGCTGCCAAAGCCCGATGCTCCGCTCGAGCCGCTGGTCCTCATCGCCGCTCTCGATCGGCTTGCGCCGGAAGATTCCCCGCGTCGGCAACGAACCAGCGTCACGCGTCTGGTCGGTCATCTGTCCTCCTCGTTCCGCGGGAGTCGCCAGCCGCTTGTCAAGGCGAGCCGCTCGCGAGCCAGCGAGACGATGAGCTGGTCTTGGATGCCAGGCGCCTCGCGAGCGACCTCGACAGTCGTCTCGAAGCCGCCTTTCATCGCGTGAAAGTCGGCGGTCGCGTCGATCGCCGACTGTAAGCCGCCGCGCTCGAGCGTGACCGGATGCAAGGCGGAGACGGCATTGCGCATCTCGCGGTTGCGCTCGTGCAGCTCTTGGTCGGCGTCGTGCCGGTCGATGGCCAGCGCGAGCTTGTTGTCCACCGCCACAGGTTCATCGCAGGCGACGGCCTCGGACAGATAACCGGCTGCGCCGTTGGCGACTGCGCGATAGACCATGCCGCTCTCGACGTGCGCGGACAGAACAACGCTCCGCGTCTTGATCGCGTCGCGTTTGGCGGCAGCGAGCGTCAGGCGCAGCTGCAGCGAACCAACCGCTTCGGCCGAGCGTGAGCCGGTCATCGCTCAGTGGGGACGCTAGAACCCGGGTCGGGCGCCGTCTGGCGTGCTGACAAGCTGGAATTCCGAGCGGTCTCCCAAAACGATCGCAGTGCGTCGTTGAAGGGCTTGCCGGAGTACTGGCAACCGTGCGCCCAGCCGTCGATGGTTACGCGGCGAGCATCGAGTGCTTGGGTCAGCGTGTCGCAGACCGCACCGAACGCTCTGCGTCCCAGCGCTTGCTCACCGGCGGCAAGGTTGTCCCATCGGCCCGACACGACCAGCTTAGGATGATCCGCGCGCGCCAGTGCCTCGAGGGGAATCTCAGCCTCCCAGGGGGGACGCTCGGTCATCGTCGTCCTCGCTGCTCGAATCGCCTTGGGTGTCAGCTTGAGGCGTGCGGGCATGTCCACGCCGCGCCGATAGCCGAAGCCCTCGAGGAACCTCAGCATGAACTCCGGCGCGGTCAAGCTGGCAGCGGTGGCGTGGAGATCCGCGAGGTTTGCGATCAGCTCCTCAACCGCCTCGTCGCTCCGCGCGACAGCGAGCGCGGCAGGTTCGACGACCGTTAACGTGCGCACGGCCTCAGGCCGACAAGCCGCGACGAGCAGCGCGATGACCGCACCGTAGGAGTGTCCCACGAGATGGGCGCGATCGCCGAGCAATGAGGCGATGTCGTCGGCGTCGACCGCGAAGTCGCTCGGCCCGCCGGCAGCGCTCGCGCCGTAGCCGCGGCGGTCAGGCAGCAGCAGCGCATGCGCGTTTGCGAGCGGGCGTTGTGCGCGGAACGCGAACGTTCCCCACGAAAGGCTGCCATGGACGCAGACCACCCGCTCGCCGCGGCCCCACACGACAACGTTGAGAGGCCTCACGGCTCGTTGACCGCCGAGCCCCGCACGCCGTTGCGATGCGTCTGGTCCGGTGGCCGCCCACGTCCGCACGCCACTACTGCGGCTTCATTCCACCGCGCGGGTTGCGGGGGTGGTAGAGCGTGCCGATCAAGTATTCGCGGTTGAGGTGGCCGATCACGCGGATCGAGATGTCTTTGGGGCAGGCGGCTTCGCACTCGCCGAAGTTCGAGCAGCCGCCGAACCCTTCGGCGTCCATCCGCTCGACCATGTCCTGCAC
>JALYTU010000364.1 GCA_030854125.1 Actinomycetota bacterium
CCGTGAGCGCGGGACGACGAGGTCAAAGCCCGCCGCCTCCGCGGCGGCCTTCACGTCGGCGTCGACGTGGGAGAAGAAGGCGAGCGTGCGCGGCGGCTGGGGACCGAGCGCGACCCCGGCGACCGCGATCCGTGCCGTCGCGTCATCGGTCAGATCGACGATCACGACGTCCGCGCCGGGCAGCGCACCCTCGAGCTCGGACGCGCGGGAGACGAGCACGGGATCGTGCCCGCCCGCGGACAGGGCGCCGATCACGTTGGATCCGAACAACAGGTCGGGGACGAACGCGACCGCCCGGGCCACTACTGGGCTCGGCGTCGCTTGAACTCCTGGCGCACGGACTCCGTGCGACCCCACATCTGCACGACCTCGGCGCGACCGGTGCGCACCCCGCGCATCGCGAGCTCTCCGGCGATCCCGGCCTCGTCGAGCAGCTTGAGGCCGAGGTGGACCGAGGGCACCGGGGTGCCGTGGCCGAAGCGATGGGCCACGACCAGGCGCCAGTGCCAGTCGTGCTTGGAGTACGGCTGGGGGTTGGCGGTCACGAGCATGACCGCGGCGTCGACGTACCGGCGCTCGTCGAAGATGCGCAGATCGAACTCCAGGTCGGTCCAATCGTCCGACAGGGAGTCAACGGTGTCTAGGAACTGCTGGGCGAGCGCGGCCATCTGAGGCGACAGCGTACTCAGCCCACAAACTGCGTGAAGATCAGGAAGATGTTCATCGCCGTGATCGCGCCCGCAATCACATAGGCCAGTGCGCTGATCAGCCGACCGTTGACCTGGGCGCCCATCACGTCGCGGCGGCTGGTCAGGATCACGAGCGGCACGAGTGCGAACGGGATGCCGAAGGAGAGCACGACCTGGCTGAGCACGAGCGCATCGTTCGGATTGGCGCCCAGTGCGAGGATGATCAGGGCCGGCGTCATCGTCACCGCGCGGCGCAGCACGACCGAGATCTGAAGTCCGATGAAACCCGCCATCACCACCTGCCCGGCGTAGGTTCCGACGCTCGACGATGACGCGCCCGAGGCCAACAGCGCGACCGCGAAGGCCAGCGCCGCCCCGCCGCCGACGAGGTGCCCGAGCTGGGCATGCGCACCCTGGATGGTCGAAACGCCGGTCAGGCCGCCGACGTGGAAGAGCTTGGCGGCGGCGGCGAGCATCGCCAGGTTGATCAGGCCGGCCAACCCAAGGGCGATCAGCACGTCGATGCGCTCAAAGCGCAGCACACGCCGGCGTTCCTCATCATCGCGAACCGGCATCCGGCCCGTGGTCAGCGACGAATGCAAATAGATGACGTGTGGCATCACCGTCGCGCCGACGATCCCGACCGCGAGGTAGACGGCCTGCAGGTTGCCCAGGCCGCCGGGTACGAGTCCCCGGAGTGCTCCCTGAGCGGAGGGGCCGATCTTCAACGTCTCGTACAGGAAACCGGCGAAGACGATCCCGAGCAGGGCCGCGATCGCCAGCTCGAAGGGCCGAAAGCCCCGGCGCTGGAGCTCGAGGATCGCAAACGCGATCACCCCGGTGATCAGCCCGGACGCAAACAGGGGGACGCCGAAGATGAGGTTGAGCCCGATCGCGGCGCCGAGGAACTCGGCCACGTCGGTGGCCATTGCCATCACCTCGGCCTGCACCCACAGGGCCCACGTCGACCAGCGCGGGAATCGCTCCCGGCAGAGCTCGGGCAGGCTGTGTCCGGTGACGACCCCGAGCTTGGCCGACAGGTACTGGATCAGCATCGCCATCAGGTTGGCCACCATCACGACCCAGAGCAGCGCATAGCCGAACTGCGCGCCGGCCGAGACGTTGGTGGCGAAGTTGCCGGGGTCCACGTAGGCCACCGCAGCGACGAACGCCGGGCCGAGCATGGTCAGCGTGGCCCGGAGCCGGCCTCGCGCCATCATCCGCTCCAATGGCGTGCCCTCGGCAGGGAACGGTGCCCCCGGCTCGATGTGCGCCGATGTCTGTCCCGCCAGCGCGGGGCCGTGGCCGTCGACGCCGGCGGTCTCCAGAATCGGCTCGGGCAACGCGCTCATGCGTGCACCTGAACCCGCATCGCCTGGGCGAGCTCCCCACCCAGCGGATGCACCACAGCGCCGATCCGCACGAACACCGGGCCCCCGAAGGGTTGGCGCTCGACCACCTCCAGCTCGACTCCCGGGGCGATGCCCCGCTCCGCGAGATAGCGCAGCATCGCCGGATCGGAGTCCGACACCCGCGCGAACGCTCCCCGAGTACCGGGTGTCAGCGCCTGCAGGCTCTCGGTCACCGTCTCCTCGATGATCAGCTCGCGGGTCGGAATCGGGTCACCATGAGGGTCGTGGGTAGGGTCGCCCAGCTTGGTCGCGATCAGCTCCTCGAGCTCGTCGGAGAGGACATGCTCGAGCACTTCCGCCTCGGCGTGAACGCGATCCCACGGCACTCCGAGGCTCTCGACCAAGTAGAGCTCGAGTAGCCGGTGGTGGCGGATCACCTGGAGCGCCACCCGCTGACCGGACTCGGTCAAGGTCACACCGTGGTAGCGCTGATGGGCGACCAGCCCGAGCTCGCCGAGCCGCTTGACCATGCCCGACGCCGACGCCGGCGTCACCCCGAGCCGCTCGGCGAGCGCGTTGGTGCTCACCGGACACTCGCCGCGCTGCTCGAGCGCGTAGATCGCCTTGCTGTAGTCCTCGACCGCCGAGGAGCGCAGACCGGTGGTTTCGGCGGTAGCCATGATCAGATTATGGCACGCCTAACTTTTTTGCCCCTTGATCCCCGATCCGTCCTATGCTTGACGGCGATGAGCCTCGCCACGACTCCCGCCGACGAGTACGCGGCGATCACGACCGCCTGCGGGCTGATCGACCGCTCCGAACGCGGCAAGCTCGCGCTCACCGGAGCCGGCGCGAAGACGTTCCTGCAGGGTCAGGTGTCCAACGACGTCGAGGGCTTGGCACCCGGCATCGGCTGCTACGCCGCCTTCCTCACCCCCAAGGGCAAGATGCTCGGCGACCTACGCATTCTCGACGCCGGTGAGGAGCTGCTGCTCGACACCGAGCGCGTCACTCTGCAGGAGCTGTTTAACATGATCCGGCACTTCAGCATCGGGTTCGACGTCGAGCTGCACAAGCGCACCGTGCAACGCGGCCTGGTGTCATTGCTCGGGCCGCAGTCCGACGCGGCCGCCGGGGTCGCTGACCTGCCCGCGACCGAGCACTCCCACTGCTCCGCCGAGCTCGCCGGGATCCCGGTCCGAGCGATCCGCACCAACCTCGGCGTCGATCTGCTCTGTGATGCCGACGACACCGAGCGTCTGCTCGCCGTCCTCACCGCGGCCGGTGTGCCGACGGTCAGCGAGACCGCCGCCGACTGCGTCCGCGTCGAGCATGGTCGCCCCCGCTACGGGATCGACCTCGACGACTCTGTGATCCCCCAGGAGGCCGACCTCAACCACCGCGCGGTGTCGTTCACCAAGGGCTGCTACGTCGGCCAGGAGACCGTTGCGCGTCTCTACTACCGCGGCAAACCCAACCGACAGTTGCGGGGGGTGCGCCTGTCCGCCCCTGCCGAGACGGGCTCGGAGATCAGCTTCGGTGGACGGACCGTCGGACGGCTGGCCAGCGTGACCGATTCCCCCCAGCTCGGCCCGCTCGCGCTGGCGCTCGTGCGCCGCGAGGCGCCCCCGGGGTCACGTGTCGCGGTTGGCGCCGACGAGGTGCAGGCGGTCGTGGTCGAACTCCCCTTCCAAGCCTGAGCCGCTCACCGCCGGTCGCGCGGCGTCGGTCGCGGCAGCCAGCGGGGCGGCGCCGGCCCGAAACGCCGTCAGGGCCGCCCGCTCGGGTGGTGGATCGAGGCGCAGCTGTGGCGTGTGGGGGTGCGAGGCCAGCCAGCTGCCGAGTACGCGCACCTCATCGATCTCGTCAGGCGGCAGATGAGCACCGAGCTCCACGCGCCCTGCGCGCCGCAGCGCCACGGCGGTGCGCCGCAGCAGATCGTCGAGATCGCTGGCCGGTCCCCAATCCACAAGCCGGCCCTCGACGATCCAGAAGGCGTCGTGCTCGTCACGGGTCGGGTGCGGGGCGAGGATCAGCCGCGGGCGCACGTGGGTGGCCTGGAGCACGCCGCCGAGCCCGTCCAAC
>JALYTU010000365.1 GCA_030854125.1 Actinomycetota bacterium
CCCCGGTGTCGAGCAGCCGGGACACGAGCGCTCCCCCGACCGTCCCGGTCGCGCCGGTCACGAGAATCGGATTCTGCTCGGTCACGATTGAGCCTCCTTGAGTAGCGTCATATGGCCGGACCCCGTTCTTCGGTCCACCCGTGGTGAGAGTTGGGTGGGTGTGGTTGGTGGGCACGGTAGCGGGGCGGGCGGTCGTTGCTGGCTGAGCTTGGGGTCGTGGTCTTCCACAGCCTTGACTCTGCCGTTGACGCGGTTGGGGTGAGGTGACCGTCGGGGTCGCTGGGTGCACTTGAAGCACGGGGCCGCTCTCGTTTGCCTTCCCCCGCCGCAGTTCGGTCTCATACCCCGGCAGTGGCAGCGAGCTGGGTGGCGAACACGGCCGGCGCGAGCATCCCCAGCGAGCTGTGGGGCCGGCACCGGTTGTAGTCCTGCTGCCAATCTGAGATGACCACGCGCGCTTCGGCCAGGCAGGAGAACTCCTCGATGTCGAGCAGTTCGTCGCGGACGCGGGAGTGAAAGGATTCCACGAACGGGTTCTGCCACGGTGAGCCCGGCTCGATGAACGCCGTCCCGGCCTTGGAGATCGCGCACCAGTCCCGCAGGGCGTGTCCGGTCATCTCCGGCCCGTTGTCGCAGCGCAGGTGCTCGGGAGCGCCACGCTCGGCCGCGAGCCGGTCAAGCACGCTGACGGCCGTGTCGGCGTCGATGCCGCGCTCGACCAGCATCGCCAGCGCCTCGCGGGTGTACTCGTCGACGACGTTGAGCAGCTTCAGGACGCGTCCGTCGGCGGTCTGATCGAACTGAAAGTCGAACGCCCACACCTGGTTGGGCCGCTCGGCCCGCAACCGCTCGGCCGGTACGGTCGACTCGCCCAACCGCCGGCGCTTGCGTCGCCGCTGCGGTACTCGCAGCCCTTCCTCGCGCCACAGGCGCTGCACCCGCTTGCGGTTGACCTCCCAGCCCAGCTCGCGCAGATGATGATGCGCCCGTCGGTAGCCCCATCGCGGGCGCTTCTCACTGAACACCCGTAGCTCATGCCGCAATCCGGCGTCATCCTGAGCCCGGACTGGCTCGCGACGTTGCGTGGAGCGATGCTGCCCGACCACCCGGCATGCCCAGCGCTCGCTGACGCCAAGACGGTCGCAAAGCATCGCGACCGCCTGGCGCCGGCGGACTGGGCCTACCAGTTTCCCCGGGATATCTCCTTCAACGCCTGATTCTCAAGCACCTGGTCAGCGACGATCCGCTTCAGCCGCGAGTTCTCACGCTCGAGCTCCTTGAGCCGCTTGGCGTCGTTGGCTTTCATCCCGCCGTACTGGTTACGCCAGCGGTGATACGTCTGCTCTGAGATCTCGATCGCCTTCGCGGCCTCCGGGATCGTCTTGCCCTCCCCGATCAGCCGCTCCGCTTCGCGCAGCTTGCGGATGATCTGCTCCGGCGTGTGCCTGCGTCGCTTCATCAGAGTTCCTTCCTCGCCCATTCTCATAGGCGCAAGAAACTCTCATACGGGTCGGACCGACCTCAGGGGGTCAGGCCACGACGATGATCGGTGCTAGCAGTGCGAGGTGGTCCTTGCGTTCGTTCGCGATCAGGATGCGCAGATGTTCGGTGTTGAGAGAGCTCATCGGTGATCTGGACGGTGTTCAGTGTAGACCGCGCGACGTCCGGGTCGCCGGTTTTGAATTTGCGTCGTGGGGGCGTGAGCTGGTTCTTACGGCGCCTGAAATTCTCGACACGCGTTCGTTCCGGCTCCCGCTCCTTGGGCCGGCGTTCTCGGTGTTTGACCGCCGCCGGTCGCATCTCAGCACCCGACAGCGTGCGCGTGGAGTGCGTGGAAACGCCTCGGTCCTCAGAAGCTCAACATCAAGGAGAGATCGATGACCACAGTCATCGACAAGACCATGCGCGAGTCTGTCGTCTGCGAGCTCGAATGAGATCCGAAGGTCGAGGCGGCGCATATCGACGTCACGGCAAATGATGGCGCGATCGCGCTCTCAGGCACGTGCCGAACTACGCCAATCGCTGGGCGTCGATGCGCGCCGCCGAGCGCGTCTACGGCGTGCGCGCCGTCGCCGATGAGATCGAAATCAAGCTGCCGAGCTCCGACGAGCGCGGCGACAGCGACATCGCGGAGAGCAACACACAGGAAATGAAGTGCACTCGGCGATCCCCGCCTCGGTGAAAAGGGAGGTCCACTGCTGCGGGCTGGCGCTCAGTGCGCTGGCCCGCTTCGGTCCGTCTCTGCGAGCGTGTGGTGCCGGCGCCAGGCTCGTCGGAGTTCGTCGCTGCACCAGACGATCGGCGGGAAGCAGGCGAGCAGACCGAGCTCGGAAAGTCCGAGCGGTGCTGTGTGGAAGATGTCCTGGATTGGCGGGAGATAGATCAGCGCTGTAGCGAAGATCACCGCGACGGCGATTGCAGCGAGCAACCGGGGGTTGGAGAAGACGCCGACCTCACGCAGCGAGGCGTGGCTGGTCCGTGACGCGAACGCGTTGCCGATCTGGCAGGCGGTGATCCCGGCGAACGACATCGTGGTGGCTACGAGATAGGCGTGGTGAAGGTGTGTCCCGGCGCCGGTTGCGTTGCCGGGTGACCAGCCGGCGCGCAGCAGGACGAAGAAGAAGCCGCCTGCGACGAGCGCTGCCTCCAGCAGCCCGATCCATAGCCACGCGCGGATCAGCATCGCGCGCGTCAGGATCCCGGTGGTTCGCGGCCGTGGGGGGCGGTCCATGATTCCCGGCTCGGCGGGTTCCTGGCCGAGCGCGAGGGCGGGGAGCGTGTCCGTACCGAGGTCGATCGCGAGGATCTGCAGCGCGGTCAGTCCGAGTGGGATGCTCCCGCCCGAGAGTGCGAACAGCAGGAACGGCATGATCTCCGGGGTGGCGTGCGCGAAGATGTAGTTGATGAACTTGCGGATGTTGTCGTACACCGTTCGGCCTTCCTTGACCGCCGCCACGATCGAGGCGAAGTTGTCGTCGGTCAGCACCATCGCCGCCGCCTCGCGGGCGACGTCGGTCCCCGAGGCGCCCATCGCGATCCCGATGTCCGCCCGGTGCAGCGCGGGTGCGTCGTTGACCCCATCGCCGGTCATCGCGACGGTGTGACCCTCGGCGCGGAGCGCGTCGACGATCCGGAGCTTCGCCTCCGGCGAGCTGCGCGCGACGATCAGCTGTGGCGAGCTGCGCAGCATCTGATCGAGGTCTGCGTCGTTCATCGCATCGAGCTGTGGCCCGGTGACGATCTGCGCGTGCTGATCGACGATCCCGGCCTCGCGGGCGACCGCTCCGGCAGTCAGTCCGTCATCGCCGGTGATGACGATGATCCTGATCCCCGCCCGGTGGCAGTCTGCGACTGCAGCGGGGACCTGGGCGCGTAACGGGTCGCGCATCGCGATCAGTCCGAGGAAGCACAGCCCCGACTCGGCAGCATCACGGTCGTGGCTGGTGCGCTGCTCGGAGATGTCGGGTGCCGGGCGCTGGGCGAAGCCGAGCACGCGCAGGCCGTCCGCGGCGTAGTGCTCAAACGCGGCCGTGACCGAGGCCGTGGCGGCAACGTCAAGCGGTCGCTGCACGCCATCGCCGGCTTGGATCGAGGTACAGCGTGCCAGCAGTTCCAGCGGGGCTCCCTTCGCGTGGATCTCCAGCGTCCCCCCGGGCTCACCGTCGAGCGTTGCCATCCGTTTCAGACGCGCGTCGAACGCGAAAGCACGGCGACGGTGCGCATCGCGGCCCGCCTGGAGCCCGACGACGTCGATGCCGAGTTGCTCGGCGCCAAGGAGCAGCGCACTTTCGCTCGGGTCACCACTGCGCGACCATGTCCCGTCAGCGATCCGTGTAAGCGTCGCGTTATTACAGAACACGGCGACGCGGAGCAGTGCGGCGGGCGTTCCGCTCGCCGGCGGCGCTCCATCCTCGATCGCAATCGTCTGCTGGTCGGCCCACAGCGAGGTCGCCGTCATCTGCCCCTCGGTCAGCGTGCCGGTCTTGTCGGTGCAGATGACATCGGTCGACCCGAGCGTCTCGACGGCCGTCAGCTGCTTGACGAGCGCGCGTCGTTTCGCCATCCGGCGGACTCCGACGGCGAGCGCCAGGGTGATGGTCGGCAGCAGTCCTTCGGGGACGTT
>JALYTU010000366.1 GCA_030854125.1 Actinomycetota bacterium
CTGCTACGTAGCATGCTACGTAGCACCGTAGCCCGGGACGTACCTTGCTGGCGCGCGACGCTGCTACGGTGCCTCGGCGTTTGCCGGTGTCGGTGCTAACCAGCTTGCACGCAGGCGACGATGGGAGGAGATCAGTCATAACTCTCGAACGAGAACATGCCGTGCCTCGCGTGATCGCATTTGCCAATCAGAAGGGGGGAGTGGCTAAGACCACCTCCGTGGCGAATCTCGCTGCTGCGCTGGCCGCCGATGGCAAGCGGGTGCTCGCGGTCGATGTCGACCCGCAGTTCCGCTTGAGCGTCCTGCTGGGAGCGGACCCGGCCGCGATCGAACTGTCGCTGCTCGAGGTGCTCACCGGGCAGTGCGAGGTTCCACAGGCGGTTGTCAAGACGAGCGTTTCAGGAGTCGACCTGCTGCCGGCGCGGCGCGAGCTGATCGGCGCCGAGCTCTCCCTCGTCACGCAGGTCCGCCGCGAGGAGTTCCTGCGTCGTGCGCTCGAGGGCCAGATCGCGGACTACGACATGGTCCTGCTCGATTGCCCGCCCAACCTTGGTCTGTTGACCGTTAACGCGTTGTGCGCCGCCGGGGAGGTGGTGGTCCCGGTGTCGATGATTGATGTCGGCGCCGTGCAAGGGGCCGTCGAGCTGCAGGGGACGGTGGGCACGCTGGTCAAGAACGGGATCCCGGTTGCGATCGTGGCGCTGTTGCGGACGATGGTCGACCGTCGGCGCGTGCTCTATCGGGCGGTGCGTGACGCGCTGCCGGCGCTGGGGCTGCCCGAGGCCGAGACCGAGATCCCGCTGCGGGCCGATTTTCAGAACGCCGTGGGGCCCTTGGTCCTAAGCGCTCCCGACAGCGCCGGAGCGATCGCTTACCAGGAGTTCGCTCACGAGCTGACTCGCCAGCGCGGCTCGCTGAAGCTGGTGGCGTGATGGGGGAGAGGCCGACGATCAAGCTGATCGACAACCCGATTGCCGTCGGTGACGCTCGGCGGGCGCCTGAGCCAGAGCAGAGCCCGGCGCCGACCGCGCGAACGACCCGAGCGAAGCGAGCTCGGCCAGAGCCCGCTCATCCAGCCGAACGCCTAGCGCCGTCTCCTTCGGCGGGTGAGACCAATCCATACGCCGGCATGCGCAAGATGCAGGCTCCCGTGCGGCTGTTCCCGCCGCTCTGGGAGCACCTTGAACAGCTCGTCCGCGAGCTGAGCGACGAGGGCCTCGAGGTCGATAAGACGGCGCTGCTTAACCCCGAGTTCCGCAGCTCATATGGCGTGATAGGTGCCAAAAGGTTGGTGTGAGCAGGCGTTTTAGTGCATCGAACAGGTGTTCGACGTGTATCTAGGGGGATGGGGCCGGTTCGGGCCGGTCAGGAGCGCTGCTGAGCGCTGGCGGGCTGGTGGCCGGCGAGGTGCAGGAACAGCGGCGGTTGGGCGACGTTCAGCGCGTGGAGGATCTCTCGCTGGCGGGCGGTGAGCTCGGTGCGCTGTTGGCTGGTGCCGGCGGGGCCGGTGAAGCTGCCGAGGTGCATGCGCTCGAGCTCGTCGCGGAGGTTGCGCCACGTCTCGCCTGCCTGGTTCTCGGCGATCCGGATCAAGAGCAGCGCGAGCCAGCAGAGGATGACGTGCGCGCGGATGCGGTCCTCCTTGCGGTGGTGCACGGGCCGGAGATCCAAGGTGGTCTTCATGTCGCGCCAGGCGCGCTCGATCTCCAACAGCTGCTTGTACCCCAGCGCAACGTCCTCGGCCGTGAGGGTCGGGTCGGAGGTGCGCAGCAGGAACTTACCGTCGAGATGCTGCTCGGTCTTGACCGCGGCTCGGTCGACACGCAGCTTCCCGGTCTTCGTCTGGCGTAGGAGGCGCTTGTAGCCGCGCTTGGTCGACAGCTGCCCGTAGAGCGTGTGCCGCTCGGCGGCCGGCAGCTCGTCTGATCCGGCGATCTGCTCCTGGATCCGGGTGAGCAGCTGCTCGCGGATCCTGTGGTCGCGTTTGGCTTCCTCGGGGTTGTGGCAGATCACGAACCGGTCGCGCATCGTGCCGTCATCGATGATCACTTCCTTGACGCGGAGGTTCCCGGCGACGGTGTGGTAGCGGCCCTGACGCGCGAGCGCGGCGTTGGCTTCCTTGTCGTTGCCGCGGAGCTTCTCACCGAGGATGTAGTGCCCGCCGGCGCGTTGTAGGTAGCGGCGGTTCTCCGCTGATTGGAAGCCGCGGTCAGCGACCCACACCACGCGGGAGAGCTTCCACGCCCGCAGGTCGTCCTTGGCTTGGCAGATCAGCTCCTGGTCTGAGGTGTTCCCCGGCCAGCACCACACGCGGATCGGGATCCCCGTGCGGGTGACCGCCATCGCGATCACGATCTGGGGCAGGTCGTCTCTGGAGTCCTTGCTCTTCCCGCGAACTCGGAACGCCTCCCGGATCACGTTGCCGTCCTGATCGACGATGTCCTGCTCCTCCTCGTCACGCTCGAAGTACGTCGAGGTGGTGTCGAAGAACAGCAGGTCAACCTCGAGGTTGAGCAGATCGGCCGTGGCGAAGTACACGGCCTCGCAGAGCTCGTCCTGGACCTCCAAGAGCCAGTCCATCGACCGGTAGCACGAGTCCTCATCAAGCTCCGGCAGATCCTGGATCCACGCGCGCTCCGTGACCCACTTGCTGGCAGCGAGCTTCGACAGCGGCTCCAGCGCCCGGTTGGCGACCATCGCGAAGATCACCCGCTCAGCCCGACCGTCCAACCGCCGGCCGCGCAACAACCCCGCCAGCGTGCGGTCGACCGCCAGCTGCTGCCACAGGCCGTCCAGCGCCCACGCGCCGCCCATCGGCCGCGACTCGATGAACCGCAGCTCCGGCGCGGCAGCGACCTGCAGCGCCTGATCGGGCTCCAGCGCGCGCTGCAACGAGCCGATCAGCCGCACGATCGCGTCGCGGTCGAGTTGATCCTCGCGGCCGAAGTTGTAGATCACCCGGACCTTCGACTGCTTGGCGATCGGATCCCACTCGTTGTGCGCGAGCTGCAGATAGGCGACGCTCGCGCCGTCCTTCGTCTGCCGCTGCGTCCGACGCAAGTACATACCTAGCGCTTATACACGATCTCCCCGCCAGCTGGCAACTTTTAGACCAAGACGTGTATCTAGGCACTTTCGTACGTGGGCACCACCAAAATCGTTCTCAGCAGGACTTTTGCGCGTCCACGTGCCCAGAAACCCGTCTCAACTGCGGAACTCAGGTCGAGCGAAAAGTTGCTCAGTGGCTCCCCTCGAGTGCCAAATACGTAAGGCCGCCAATCGGTGTACAGAGGCAGATGATCATTGTCCACGTGGATCGCGGGAAGTACATCAACACGTCGGCGCGGGCAAGGTCATTCAGGCAGTAGCGATCGAAGGCGATCGCTGCCACCACCATGACTACCAGCGAGCAGACGATGGCCGCCGGCTGAGGAGCCACCTAGGTCCATCCTCCAGGCTCCTCATCGCCGTTTTGGTCTCGCCGCGTCGCCCGGGCATGCTGGTCTTGGATTATCACTCACACCGATACGAATGTTATCGAATTTATGAGCGGTCTTGGTACGGTCTGGATGTGGCGAGTGCGGATCTGCTCTTACATCCGGTGCGACTGCGGATTGTCAAGGCGTTCCTGGGCGACCGGGCGCTCACCACCACCCAGCTCGCCCTTGAGCTTGACGATGTGCCGGCCGGGAGCCTGTATCGCCATGTCGCGCTGCTGGCCAAGGCAGGGGTGCTTCAGATCGTTGCCGAGCGGCGCGTGCGCGGTGCGCTGGAGCGCACCTACACGCTTCGGCTCTCCGCAGCACGGATCAGCCCGGAGGAGGCGGGGACGATGACCGCGGGGGAGCACGCCCAAGCCTTCATGGTCTACGTCGCCGGCATGCTCGCCGATGCCGATCGTTACCTCGCCGCCGGCCCGCCTGACCCCGGCCGTGACGGCGCTGACTATCGGATGGGCGCGATGTGGCTAACCGACGCCGAATTCGCCCAGTTCCTTGTGGACTTCGCCAACATCGCCCAACCGCGGCTCGCGAAACCCCCGGCCGAGGGCCGCCGGCGTCGGATGGTCTACACCGTGTTTCTGCCCGCGCCCGAACTGCTGGCGGGTGTAGATGAG
>JALYTU010000367.1 GCA_030854125.1 Actinomycetota bacterium
GAACCTGATGGCCGACGGCTATGGATACGCGGCCGAGGGCGACACCAACACCGCGACGCTGATGTGCGCTGCCCAGGCGATGATCGGCGAGGCGCATTTCTCGGAGATGTACGCGATGGACTGGGAACGTGACTCGGTGCTGATCAGTCACATGGGGGAGGGCAACTGGCGCGTGGCGCGAACCGACCGGCCGGTGAAGCTGATCGACCGCCCGTTGGGCATCGGAGGCCTGGACAATCCGCCCACTCCGGTGTTCGCGGCGGTTCCGGGTCGCGCCACGACGGCCGCTTTGATCCCGATCGAGGGCGATTACTACCGGTTGCTCGTCGGCCACGGGGAGATCCTTGACACGCCCGAGCTCCCGCATGTCGAGATGCACAGCTTCCACTTCCGGCCCGACGCCGGGATGGAGCCGTTCATGGACGACTGGCTACGCCTCGGTGGCCCGCATCACTTTGTGACCACGCTCGGCGAGCACGCAGCTCGCTGGCGCCATCTCGCCGAGCTGCTCGAGCTCGACTATGAGGAGATCTGATCGCCGGTGATGGGCGACGAGCGACCTCGGAGGTGGCGATGAGCGACGCGACGCTGCGCGACGCCGTCCTGGCCGCCAACCTCGCCCTGCCCGCGCACGGCCTGGTCACGCTCACCTGGGGCAACGTCAGCGGGCTCGACCGCGATTCCGGAGTCGTCGCGATCAAGGCCAGCGGGGTCAGCTACGACGCGATGACAGCTGCCGACATCGTGCTCGTCGACCTCGAGTCCGGGCGCTGTGTGGAGTCCGGGCGACGCCCCTCGACCGACACCCCGACCCACCTGGCTCTGTACCGAGCTGCCCCCGAGCTCGGAGGGATCGTCCACACCCACTCGCCGTGGGCGACCGCCTGGGCGCAGGCCGAGCGGGCGATCCCGGTGCTCGGCACCACGCACGCCGATCTCAGCGCCGAGGCGATCCCGATCACCCGGGCGCTCACCGCACAGGAGGTCTCAGACGACTACGAGGGTGCCACCGGCGCGCTGCTCGTCGAGACCGTCGGCGGCCGCTTTGCCGAGGTGCCGGCGGCGCTCGTTCGCGGGCACGGCCCGTTCGCCTGGGGCCGCGATTCCGCCGCTGCCGTCCAGGCGGCGGTGACGCTCGAGGCGGTCGCCCAGATGGCCCTGCTCACGGTCGTGCTCGATCCGGATGCCGGACCGCTGGCCAGCTTCGTGCGCGACAAGCACTACGAGCGCAAGCACGGGCCCGGCGCATACTACGGCCAGCGCTGAACGGCGCCCGATCGTCTGCTCGGCGGTCGCCGGTGGCTACCAGCGATCGTGCACGTGCGCGCGGACCAGGCGGTCATAGACGTCGCGTACTCCGGCCAGCTGCTCCTCGCGCAACGGCGCCAGCTCCGCTGCCGAGACGTTCTGAGTCGCCTGCTCGGGGTTGCGCGCCCCGGGAATCACCGTGCTGACTCCGGGCTGATCGATCACCCAGCGCAGCGCGAATTGCGCCAGCGTCGTGCCAGGGTCAACGAGCGCCCGCAGCTCTCCGACCGCGGCCAGGCCAACCTCGAAGGGCACGCCGGCGAACGTCTCACCGACGTCAAAGGCCTCACCGCGGCGGTTGTAGTTGCGGTGGTCCTCGGCGCCGAACCGCGTGGAGGCGTCGTAGCGGCCAGTGAGCAGCCCGGAGGCCAGCGGCACACGAACGATGATCCCGACCCCGGCCTTCAGGGCGGCGGGCAGCACCCGCTCCAGCGGCTTGAGCCGGAAGCAGTTGAGGATGATCTGCACGCTGGCCACGTGGGGGCGGCCGATCGCCGCCAGCGCCTGGGCGCAGGTCTCCACCGACACGCCGTAATGGGCGATCAGGCCGTCACCGACCATCGCGTCCAGGGCAGCGAAGGTCGCGTCGTTTTCGTAGACCCCGTCGGGAGGACAGTGCAGCTGCACGAGCGGAAGCGGGGTCAGCCCGAGGTTCTCGCGCGAGCGCTCGTTCCAGGCCCGGAAGTTGTCGCGGTTGTAGTTCTCGGGGAGCTGGTCGGCGCGGCGGCCCATCTTGGTGGCGACGAACACCTCGGGGTGGCGCTGCTCTAGCTCGCCACAGAAGCGCTCGCTGCGACCGTCGCCATACACGTCGGCGGTGTCGAAGAACGACACGCCGGCGGCGTGGGCGGCGTCGAGCGTGGCCCGGGCGGCATCGGGATCGACGTCACCCCAGTCGGCGCCGAGCTGCCAGGTGCCGAGGCCGATGACGCTGACGGCGTGGTCAAGGCGGGGGATGTCTCGAGACTCCATGCCCGCATCCTTGCACGTCGTCACAATGACGGCCATGAATGATGACGGCCGCCGCGCGGCGGCGGAGAAGATGCGCGCCGCGGGCGCCCATCCGGAGGCGATCCGTGCCTTTGCGGGCGCCTACGACCGGCTGGTCTCCGGCCACGAGGCGATGCTACCCACCGCCGGGCTCCAGGCCGCCGGGGATGCCCCCGCCCTGGACGATCTACCCGAGGCCGACCCCGCCCAGGCGCTCGCCGACGTTGCCGTGATCAAGCTCAACGGGGGCCTGGCCACGAGCATGGGGCTGCAGGAGCCCAAGTCACTGGTCCAGGCGCGCGAGGGCCGGTCGTTTCTGGAGATCATCGTCGGCCAGACGCTGGCGCTGCGCGAGCGTCACGGCGTGCGGCTGCCGCTCGTGCTGATGAACAGCGACGCGACCCGCGAGGCCACCAGCCAGGCGCTGGGCGCCTTCCCGGCGATCGCGCACGAGGGAATCGCGCCCGACTTCATGCAGAGCATGATCCCCAAGCTCGACGCCGAGACGCTGGGTCCGGTCAGCTGGCCGGCGGCGTCCGCGCTGGAGTGGTGCCCGCCCGGGCACGGTGATGTGTACGGCGCGCTGCGCCGCTCGGGGATGCTCACCGCTCTGCTGCAGCAGGGCTTTCGCTACGCGATGATCTCCAACGCCGACAATCTCGGATCCCGTCTGGAGGCGCGGATCGCGGCCCATCTGCGGCGCGAGCAGATCCCGTTCCTGATGGAGGTCGTGCAGGGCACCGAGGCCGACCGCAAGGGCGGCCACATCGCGCGCCGGCGCTCCGACGGCCAGCTCGTGCTGCGCGAGACCGCCCAGACCCCGCCCGAGGACGAGGACTCCTTCCGCGACTACCGGCGCTGGCGCTACTACAACACCAACAACCTATGGGTCGACCTCGAGGTCCTGGCCGGCACCCTGCAGCGGTCCGACGGCGTGCTCGAGCTGCCGCTGATCGTCAACCGCAAGACCGTTGATCCTCGCGATTCGGACTCGACCCCGGTGATCCAGCTCGAGAGCGCGATGGGCGCGGCGATCGAGAGCTTCCCGGGAGCCAGCCTGCTGCTCGTGCCCCGCACGCGCTTCGTGCCGGTCAAGACGACCGACGACCTGCTCGTCCTGCGCTCCGACGTGTACACGCTCGGGCCCGGCTCGGAGGTCGACCCACTCCCCGAGCGTGCCCTGAAGCTGCCCTACGTGGCTCTTGACTCCCGCTACTACAAGCTGCTGGACCGGTTCGAGGCCCATTTCCCGGACGGGCCGCCGTCCCTGCGCGACGCGCAGCGGCTCGTCGTGCAGGGCGACGTCACGTTCGCCGCGAACATCGTCGTGCGCGGCGCGGTGACGCTGCACGAGGACGTTCCCAGGACGCTTGAGCCGGGCACGGTGCTGGAGTCCGGGTGAGCGAGGACCCGGTGGTCCGGGATGGGACTGCGCCGACCGGCGGCAGCGAACCGATCAGGATCGTGATCAGTGATGGACACGAGATGGTCCGGGCTGGTCTGTGCCTGCTGCTCGCGCGCGAGCCGGACCTGACTGTCGCCTTCGACGTGCCCGATGCCGCTGCCGCCGCACGCGTGCTCGCCGCCCACCACGCCGATGTGCTCGTGTTCGACCTCGGGCTGCCGGGCGCGGCAAGCCTGGCGGTCGTGCCCGCACTGCGCGAGTCCCACCCCGGCATGGCGGTCGTGGTGCTCGCCCTGCAGAGCGACCCGAAGCTCGCTCGGGAGGCGCTGAACCTTGGCGTCAGCGCCTTCGTGGTCAAGTCCGCGCCGGCGCAGGAGCTGATCGGGGCGATCCGGCTGGC
>JALYTU010000016.1 GCA_030854125.1 Actinomycetota bacterium
GAGCTCGACTACAAACAGCTCAAAGGCGAGCTCGGCCTTGACCACTACGAAGGCCGGTCCTGGCTCGGGTGGTATCACCACACCGCGCTGGTCACCGCCGCCCACGGGTTCCTCACACTCGAGCGACTGAACCCTTTTCACCCGCGGCCGGCCTGACACTCCCGAAGGCCGTGCTGCTCATGCAGCCGATCTTCAAGTGCTGGACCGGCCGCTGCCAAACCTGCCAACAACCCGTCGATCTCGCCCACCTACCGCTCCCGCCCTCACGACGAGATGAGTAAACATAACAAAGCACTACTACCACCCCCACACGACCCCACCAGCACCCCAACAACGGTCTGCCTGACATCGGAGCCTTCGTGAAGGGAGAAGTTTCGGGCCGACGGATAACGGCGCGTTGGCTTGAGCGCAGTCGCCGATAGGACGACGCCTCGGCTCATCGGGTGCTGGGATGGAGTAGGTGGTTTCGGACTCGCTTTGCGACCAGGCCTGGTGCTTTGTCGTCGGGGGCTGTGTGGTCGAGTCCTGGGATGAGTTCGGTTGTGCAGGTTGAGATGGCTGCGGTGAGCTGGTCGAACGTCGTGGTCGTGAACTGCTGTCGGCTCTTAGCGCCGCCGAGCAGCGTGACGCGTGCGGCCACGCTCTGGTACCGGTGAAGGTCGGGCTCGTCGAGGGCTGCGACCTGCTCGTGCTCGCGCAGGCCTGCTTCCAGGAGTGGATCGATCCGCTGCCATTCGCGCTGGTGGACAAACAGGCGGAAGAGCGCCTTCACGTACCAAAGCGGCATCCGCTCCAGTGCAGGCGGAGCGCCTCCCGCCCCGCGCACCATCGCCGCGAACGCGCCTCGTCGATCGCCAGCGGCGAGTCGCTCGCGATATAGCGCCATCCATCCCAGCGGGATCGAGCCGGCGACTGACACGCCGGGCTCGTAGACGACGATGTCGGAGAACACCCTGGAGCGACGAGCCGCTTCGAGGGCGATCAGCCCGCCGTAGGAGTGGCCGAAGACGATCCCGGCGTCAGTGTGCGCTTGAACGGCGAACACGTCTTCGATCTCGCACTCGATGTTGTAGTTCGTCCCCTGCGGCCCGCTGGCACCTCGCCCTCGACGGTCAACGACGTGAACGGCGTAGAACGGCGCCAGAGCTTCAGCGAAGGGCACATAGTCCTCCCCGGTACGCCACGCTCCGCCGAGAACCAAGAGTCCCGCGCCGGCTCCTATCGTTTGATAGCTGATCGGACTCCCATCGCTTGATCTTACGGTGCGGGCACCGGTCGCAGTCGCCATCAAATCACTCCTCTCGGCTGGCCGGCGACAGCTCCGCCTCCCAGCCTCCCGCGCGCGACTCGAGCGTTTTCAGGAGCCGATGGGTATGAGTTCGATAGGCCCGATATGGCACGCCGGCGCCCTCTAGCAGCGCTGCGAAGCGCTCCTCGAGCTCACCGCCCCATCGCTGCACCAGCTGATCGCCGGCGGCAGTGAGCCGTAGGCGGTTGCGATTGCCGTCACCGGGCTCCGAGGCGGCCTGCAGCCAACCGTCCCCGGCGAGGATGCGCACGAGCCGGCTGACTGACGGCTCGCTGACCCCAAGCCGCTCCGCTAGCGCGCGTTGCGTATCCGCGCCCTCAGCACCAACCATGTACAGCGCCAGAAACCGCGGATAGGAAACGCCCGCGTGAGCTCGGAGAAATACGTCGGCCGCACGGTCAAGCCGCGCGGTCAACCTGTGAAGACTCCGACTCAGATCACGATCCACAGCCCTATCTTAGGATAATAAGTTAGTTGAGCAAGTTGTCCGCGTTCGCTGGCCGAGCCCGCGCTCAGTGCCGCCAACCGGGCGCCGCCGAACCGCGGCAACGCTGCGGCCCGATGCGCGACCGCACGCGCGCTTTGCGGCGCTTCCGATCGTCCGCCGATTGCTGCTCGGCTACCAGGCGCCCGCTGGTGTCAACGTCCCCTGGATGAGTCGCTTGTCGCGCATTGCGATCGTGCGGATCGCCGACCTTGAGCTGGTGCCGCGTGGTGCTCTGCCTATGCGCCGGGATCTATCAGGAGCCCGGAGAGACCGACTCGCTTCTGGCGAGGACCTGCCGCAAGAGGATCGGCTAACGGGACGCTTGAACCCGACGTAGAGCCTTGCCGCAGGCGGTTCCGCTTGCGGGACGGTGGCTCGTGGCCCGCTAAGCTAAGCGCGGAGATCGAGCACCATGCTGTTCGAGGTCTCCACTCGCCCCGCCGTCACGAATCCCGCCGCGCGGTACAACCGCACGACGGGATTTCCTTCTCCGACGCTGAGGCTCAGCGCACGCCATCCGTTCGCCTGCGCACAAACGATAAGGGCTTCGAGCAAGCGCCGTCCGATCCCGCGCCCACGCTGAGACGCCAGGACCGTCATGCTGAGCTCGGGGACATCGCTCGCGACGAAGCCGTAGCCTGGATTCTCCGCGGACACGAGCCGCGCCCAGGCAGCACCCAATGGCGCGCCGTCGTCAGCGACGGCGATGAGACCGAAGTCCTGAGGAGCTGGCCAGTCGGCGACGTAGTGCCTCAGGTGGGGGTGCGACGCAACGTCGCACCGCTCGACCTCCCGTTGCCCGACCAGTTGCAGGCCTCGACAAGCATGCCGAGCAGGAAGCCTGCATCGCTTGGCGTCGCGTCACGGAGTTTCGCGTCGATTTTGATGGCGGAGACCGTTGAAGGGCGGGGACAGCGCCCGGCGACATTCGGCTGACGTCGCGTGTGCCGCCAAGGATCGCGCTGCGGCGACGGCCAATCTATCTCACGAATCGACTGCGTGTGACGTTCTGTGTCCTGGTAAGCGAAAAGGAGGCTTGATGCGACATACCGCCTCTTACAGCGTGGTGCTCGACTATCCGGGAACCGAAGCCTGGGCACGGTTCGTGATTTCAACAGCTACCCGATTTGGGTCAACGGCGTTGAGGAGAGCCACATCGAGGACGATCTGTCCGGCACCGCGGTCGGAGGCGTCCGGAACTTCGCTGTCGGCGGAGCGCGCACCAGGCTGAGCTCACTGGGCGAGAAGTGATCGCGATGACGAGTGCGAACCATCTCGACCCCGATCTCGCCGCCGAGATCTACGTCCTAGGCAGCCCAGCAGTCAACGCTCAAGCCGCCGGCAGCGTGAGTCCTAGACCTCCGTTCACCGGCGCTCCCTTGTCTGGCAGCCCAGACTGAAATGCGGTTGAGGCCAGGTGCGTCGCTCGGTCGAGCTCACACAGTCGACGGCCAATCCGCCGCGGCAGGAGCTAACGCGGCTAGTCCTCAAACGTGAGACGTTCGAGCAGGCCGGTGATCTTTAAAACGCGCTGGACTTGCGCCGATCCGCGCCGCAGCGAGAGCGAGTGCTGGTTCTCGTCTGCCGCCCGCTGGGCAGCGGCGAACACCGTGATCCCGGTGCTGTCCATGAATTGAACGCCGCTGAGATCGATCACCAAATGGCTCAAGCCATCGGATTGAGCATCCTCCAGAACGGCCTTCAGGGCGGGTGCTGTCGCCAGGTCCAACTCACCAGCAAGAGAAAGTACGAGCCGATTGCCGTCAACCGTGCGCTCGATCGTCAGCTGCTCCAGTGCGACGTCGGACTCAGGCATGACGCGAGGACCGGGCCGTTTGTTCGGAGGTCGAAAGGACCATCGCAGACCACCCCTGACAGAAGATTGGACGAAAGGTCCGAGGAGCGGCTGTACGATCCGCCCGCGTCCCGCCTGACTGCATGCCCCCGCTGAACACCCGGCATGAGCCGATCGCTAGCGACTGCCGGCCTAAATTTACCAGAGGCGCACGGGCGCCCTCAAGGTTTGGAGTTCGGCGTGGCCATCTCTGCCCAGACCCGGTAGCCACCTACCCGTTCTGCTCCCCAGCGTTGAGCAAGTTGCTCAACGATCTGCAATCCCCAGCCGCCCGAAAAGGCACTCTCGCGTACGTCGGCGGCCCGTCCCGAGGACCCCGGGTCATTCACAATGATCAGGACACTTTCAGCTCCGAGCCTGACGTTGACCTCGATCGCGTCGTACTCCGAACAGCCGGAGTGCCGTACCGCGTTGGTGACCAACTCGCTGGCAACAAGGATCGCGTCGCCAAGCACCTCACCGATCTCCGCCGACCCGTAAAGTGCTTGACGAACCGCCCGCGGCGCGTGGCGATCGCACGGCACGTCTAGGCTGAGAACTTCAACATCCTGCTGAGACATCTTCCTCGGCGGCTACCCGAGGGGGACTCGTACAAACCTCCCGGGTCCCCACATCCCGGCAGAGCGACTGCGATCTTGCCACGGCGGTGGCACAGTCCCAGGCAATCCTGACCGCTCGCGATGCGTCATTCTTACGAACCGCAGGACGACGAACTTGCCCGGATGCGTCGTCAGCCTGACCTTCGCGAACACTGACATCGGTCGCCAAGATCGCCGTCCCCGCCGCCGAGGCTCCTATTTGCCGGCGGGGCAGGCCGCTTCGGCCGTGCTTCGAGCGGTCGGGTCGGCGATCTGTCGCGACACCCGAAGGCAGGCTTCGCGCGCCGCTTGAATCGCCGCCTGGGCAACCTTGCTCTGCTTGCCTGATCCAACTGCCCGGCAGGCGTTGTCAGCTGCCCGTTTCGCGCCCGCGTCCGTGATATTGGCGCTTGCGGAAAGGCATACGGCCTGTGCGCCCTGTTCCGCTGCCGAGTTCACTGCCGCCGAGCCACACCCGCCAAGCGCGAACGCTAAAGCAGCGGCAGCGACGAGTCCCGCCCGGCCCACGACCCGTTTGCTCTTGGCTTGCAACGACTTATCTGTGCGCACGTCGTGTTCTCCGTCCTGGTCTGATGCCGGTGCCAGCTAGATGTCGGCTTTTCAGCAACTCCTGAACCTGCCCACGGTCCGTCGGAGAGCTCGGCCGCCAGTGCCGGCGGATCGCCCCTGGCGACCCTGAAGATCATCACCGGCCACGCCCTGCGACCAAGCCTCAACACGAATCGCATCAGTAGGAATACCGACGACGGCGACGACGGCGGAAAAGGTGCACGACCAGCCCGATCACCAACAGCCACAACAGGAAGCTGAGCCCGCCGTGACTGAAGAACAGATGCAGCAAGTAGGCGAACGCCAGGGCATGTACCACACGGCGCAGCACACCATGCGAGCCGCGACGGCCGAAACCCCCGAATCCAACCCGGTGGCGGCCGAAAGCTCCCCCTCCGCCCAAATGCAGGTGAAAGCCGCGGAAGGCGACCAACCGAGGAGCGCTCGACACTGACGCGGGCGCACCCGGGGCCGAACCGTAGAGCGCGACGGCCGGCGCCGAAATGGCGAGGACCAGCGCAGTGCTGATCACGAAGGGTCTCATCAGCTCAGAACCGGCGGTGACGACGTCGATGTCCAAACAAACCGCCCAAGGGCTAGCGATGCTTCATCGACGTGATCGTTGGATAGGAGACTGGATGCGGGCAGACGCCCGCACCGGACTGGCCTGTGACTGACAACTGCACGGCGCCCAATTGGGTGGCTACGAGCAATGTCTACCACCGAACGTGCGTTTCCCAACCCCCAGATGTCCGCACGCAGACGGCTCGTTTCGATCAAAGCCGCACCGTTTTGGCCGCCGGCTTCGCAGCCGTTCCTTGGCCGGGTCACGTAGCAGCCGGCAGCCGCCGTGTTCGGCCTGGCTGCGGGGCGGCCAGACCGGCGCGGCGCAGGCTGACCGAGTACACGTCGCGCATGGACGGGGTTAGAGCCGCCGCTGGCCGATATCGCTCCGCGCCCAGCCTCCCGTTTGTGGGATACCTCGAGCAGTGCACGGGTGAACGCCGAGCGCGAGCTGGGTATCGGTGGGACTGGCGACGAGCCGATCACCTTCGTCAACGTTGCCAGCAGGGGGCCGCACCTCGCGTCGTCTAGTCACGCGACGTCGACGGGTCGATCCAGTCGATGATCGCCCGTGGCCACTGCTCTGGCACCCAATGCGCGATTGCGGGGAGAACCTCGACCCGGAGCTGGGGTTGGCCGGCAACAGGACCGCTCGGCGTCGTCTTGGTCACCAGATCGCGCTCTCCGACGAGCACTGTGGTGGGGACCTCGAGCACGGTGTCGGCGTAGCGGCCGCGGGCGATGGGCAGCAGTTCTCGTGTCAGGAAGGTCCGGTACATCGCGACCGTGACCCGAGGCGGGATGTTCTCGGCGAAGATCGCCACGTCGGCGTGGTTGAGCGGGTCGTCGCCCCGCCCGCTCTGCAGGACCAGGCGAATCATCCGATCGGCCACCCGTGGGCCGAGGACGGGCAAGCTGATCGGCCCCTGATAGCCCAGCAGTGCCAGCTGTCCCGGGTGTGGTGGGACCCAGGGATGCGGGATACACAGCGCAAGCATCCGCTCGATTCGGTCGGGCACCCGCAGCGCAGCCAGAAACCCCGTCCACCCGCCCCAGTCGTGTCCGACCCAGGTCGCCCGCTCGATCTCCAACGCGTCAAGGACAGCGATCAGATCCGTCGCCAGCTGAGCCTTGTCGTAGCCCGCGCGAGGAGCCTCGGTCCAGCCGTGACCACGCAGATCCGGGGCGATCACCCGGTAGCCAGTCGCCAGAGCCGGAATGACACGTCGCCACGCCCACCAGTTCTGCGGCCAACCATGGACGAGCAGAATCGGTGGAGCATCCGCCGGACCGGCCAGCGCGACGTGTGTGCGCAGGCCACCGGCGTTCACATAGGCGTGCGTAACGTCAGACAGCACCGGCGGATCGCTCATGGGTCACGCAGCCGCAGGTTGCGATCGAGCGACGAGGCCGCAGAGCGACGGCAACGAAACGTGACCGGGCGCGTGGTTCACGGCGCGGGACCGACTTTGCGATGCTCCTCGCGAGAGCGAGATCCGGGCGTGCCGCGCGATCGCGGTGCCGACTCTGGGTCTTGGATGGGCAGGCGCAGTCATCGTGGCGATCATCCCGGCGGCCGTGGAGGAAACTACCCTGCGGCCGACTGGGCAAACCGACCTTGGCGGCAAGCGCGACGTTTCACGCCCCGCCGTGAGCTGGCGGAGGGGGTGAGTCAGGGTCCCGGAGCCGAGGACGCGGATGCGCGACAGCAATCGACGATTCTGGGTAGCCCAAAGACTGAGGTTGGCCGTGCGATGAGCGACGGTGCTGCGCACCGCGGGCCGATCTCCACGTCTTTTCGTTGGATCGACCATGGAGCAGACCGAAATGAGCAAGTCAGAACAGAAGGTCGTGCAATACCTCAATGAGGCACACGCGAGCGAAGTGGGGCTGATCAGCGTTTTGCAGTCGCAGATCGCGATGACCCCCAGCGGCGTCTACCGAGATGGATTGGAGAAGCACCTCGAGGAAACGCGCAATCACGCCCGTCGTGTCCAGCAGCGGCTGGGTGAGCTCGATAACGGGGGCAGCCCGCTGCAGGGGCTGCTCGGGGCGGCCGAGACGCTGGTCAGCCAGACGCTGGCGCTCAGCAAGACGCCGTTTGATCTGCTTCGCGGTTCGGGCGGAGAGGAGAAGGTGCTCAAGAACGCCAAGGACGCTGCTGGCACCGAAGCCCTCGAGATCGCCACCTACACCGCACTCGAGCGCCTCGCCGACAGGGTCGGCGATGAGCAGACTGCCAAGCTGGCCAAGTCGATCCGCGCTGACGAGGAGCGGATGCTCGCAAGGATCCTGCGCGAGATCCCCAAGCTCGCCGACGCCGTGGTGGGAGCTGAGATCGAAGGCAACCCGTCGTACGACATCACGACCACTGGCGCTGCTGACGCCGTCCGCGAGGCCGCATCGACGACCCAGAAGGCGGCACGCAAGACCTCCGCCGCGACAAAACGGACTGCTCGCAACGCCCGCAAGGTTCCCGGTGTCGCCCAAGCCGAAGGTCAGGTGAAGGGCGCGGTCGCGTCAGAAGCTGACCTGGCAATCACGGGTTACGACAAGCTCACGGCTGAGGAGATCACGGCCAAGCTGACCTCTATATCCCAGATCGATCTCGCCAAGATCGACTCCTATGAACGCAAGAACCAGAACCGCACCACGGTGCTGGGCCGTATCACCTCGCTGCGTGCCAACGAGCCATGGCCGGGCTATGACGAGCTCACCGCTGCAGAGGTGCAGGCGGTGTTCGCCGAGGGCGATGCCGAGCGCGCCAAGCAGGCCCTGTCCTATGAGCGGGCGCACAAGAATCGGGCCGGGGTCATCAAAGCCGCTGAACGCGAGAACGCGAAGTCATAGTTCACGCCGTTAGCGCAGTGGATGGAGCCGCCCCGGCTTCATCCACTGTAATTGTCCACTCATTCATCCTGAACCGCCGGCGCCGATCCAGAACTTGCCTCGCCGCCACGCCGCAATTCCCTGGCGAAATGGCCGCTGGGGCCCTCAAGCTCGTTCTAGCGCTTTCGGACTGAGTCTGGGCGCGGCAGGCGTCCGGGGGAACTGGGCCTGGGACGCTTTCGCGGCTGCTTGCCGTCGAGGTGTCCGTTTGGATACGCCGCCAGGTCCTGTTCGATCCGGACCGCCTGGTCAAGATTTTCGTGTCGGACTCGACCGGCGACCCCGGGACGCGCTCCTCCGACGCAAGCGACGGCGCCCTCGCCGCTCGTCTGACGTCTACGCCGCCCGAGCAACTCTCCTGACCCGAAGATCGGACCGTCTCCAGCGACCGTTGGAAGCGCGCTGCGCGAATCGTGCCGGACGCGACGGCCGCGCTCGGCGCTCGCGGTTGCGCCCGGCGCGGTCGAGCCCGGCGTAGGCGGTTGCGAGCGCCGGCTATTTCGTGCCGTGGGTTGAGAAGCCTCCGCCGGCGTCGAACTCGTCGTCGTGTCCTTCGGCGGTCCGGCTTTGCCCTCCCGGGTCGCTGGGGTCCGCGGCGCCCGGCGCTGAGTCAGACCCGTCGTGGGGGTGAGCGTTGATTCCGCTGCCTCGGTATGTGTAGTAACCGAAGACGACGGCGAAGAAGAGCACGATGAGAAACGCGACCAAGATCAAACTCCCGCTGGCCAGTGCGAATACCGGCATCAGCGTCGGCCTACGAATCCACCGCGGCGCGCCGAACCGCCCGCGCGGGTTCGTGACCGGCGGACAAGCCACACGAGAAACGTGCCGCACACGACCGACAACACGATTCCGCCACCGCTGCGCCCATGAAAGATGGCGAGGGAGATAAAGCCGGCGATGAACGAGCCCGCGATCCCGACCAGCGCGGTCTGAGGGATCGTCATCGGGTCGCGCCCCGGCAGCATGAGCCGGGAGAGACCGCCGACCAACAGGCCGGTGAAGAACAGAATGATGAGGTACGCAATGAGAGACACTGACGCTCCAGTTCGGATAAAAGGGGGTGCTCCGTTGAGCTATCTCATCACTCAGGACGCACGCTTGCGCTCATTGCAGGCTGCATCCCAGCTCATTCAAAGCACGGATCATGGAGGGTCCGCTATGGCGAATCCCTCTTGCGTTCATGCTGCCGCTTGTCACCGCTGTCCGCGTGGCTCGCTGGCACATTGATACCCCGCCCTCAGAATCAATATCCGACAGGCGTTCGCACGCATACACGGCACCGCGGGGGACCTTGGTCTGAGTCGACCACGATCCATAGCCGTGTCGGCCAGCCGCGCCGGCAGGCGACGACCTTCGCCGGTCGCGAGCCCAGTGCCTGCCGTAGCTCCACCTCGCGCGCGGCGGCGAACGCGCCCTTTTGCTCAGGCGCCGGCTTTGCGCTGACTGCGCCGCGAGCGCCACGCTCGCTCGGTGACAGCACGGCGGCTGATCGTGGCCAGCTTTCCGCGGGGCTGCGACCTGGATCTGAATTGCTAGCCAGCGCGGGACCGAGCATCCGCGAGCGGGCGTCGGTGGGAGTCCTTTGGCCTTGAGCGCGAGCAGCCGTCGGCAGGACCGCTCGCCGGCAGTGGCTCGAAACCACGAACAAACCGCGCTCCCGGGTCTAGCCGAACGTATGCCTGGGTAGCTTCGCAAGATGCGTGTGAGCGATCGTTTCGTGTCCCGTGACCGGCGGGTGATCGTCGTCGGCGCCGGCTCGACAGGCCTGGTCTGCGCCATCCATCTCGCTCGCTCCGGGTTGGAGGTCACGGTCCTCGAGCACTCTCCGCGTCCGGGTGGTGCATCCTCGAGCGTGGAGGCCACGCTGCCCGGATTCATCCACGATCACTGCGCAGGCTTCAACCCGATGACTGTCGCGTCGCCCGCCATTCGGGAGCTCGACCTCGAGGCCGAGGGGCTGCGCTGGGTTCGGCCTGACGTGATCATGGCGCACCCCTTCGAGGACGGCAGCGCAATTGCCCTTCACCACGAGCTGGAACCGACTGTCGCGTCGCTCGAGGCGGCGGCCCCGGGCGCCGGCATCGCCTGGCGAGCGTTGATCGAGCAGTACCGCCCGCTTGGACAACGCCTGGTGAACGCCATCCTGAGCCCGCTGCCGCCCGTCCGCGCTCCGATCGCGCTGGCCGGAGCACTGCAGCGAGATGCCCTTCTCCTGGCCCGAAGGATGGCCGGATCGATCGAAGCCTTCGGCCTGGACGTCTTCGACGGAGCCACCCGGCCGACCGCCTGGCTGGCCGGGTCCGCGCAACACTCGGGGCTCGCGCCGTCGACAGCCGGCAGTGGCGCGTTCGGATTTCTGCTGGCGTTGCTCGCCCACTCGCACGGTTGGCCGTTTCCAGCCGGGGGCCAGCAGCGCATCACCGATGCCCTGCTGGCGATCGCATCACGTGAGGGCGTCACGGTGCGGTGCAACGCGCACGTCGATCAGGTGATCCTCAGACGGGGCCGCACTGCGGGCGTGACACTGCGCGGCGGCGAGGAGCTGACCGCACGTGACGTGGTGACGACGATCAGCGCCCGGCCGCTTGCTGCACTGCTTCCCCCGCAGGCACTCCCCGACCGGCTCCTGCGTCGGCTGCGGATCTGGCGGTACTCGACGGCAGCGTTCAAGCTCGACTATGCGCTACGGCGCCCGGTGCCATGGGCGGTCGAGTCAGCCCACCGGGCCGCCGTCGTCCACGTCGGCGGAGAACTACACGAGCTCGCCGCCGCGGCCGACGCCGGACAGCGAGGGGAGATGCCGGCGCGTCCGGCGCTGGTCATCGGACAGCACACGCAGTTTGATCCGTCCCGCGCGCCGGCGGGTCAGCACACCCTGTACTGCTACGCCCACGTTCCGGCGCGCTACACGTGCTCTGACGAGGAGGTCAGCGCCGTGATCGAGGCTCAGCTCGAACGGTTCGCCCCAGGTTTCGGCGATACCGTCGCGGCCCGGTCAATGCGCAATCCCGAGCAGACCGAGGCCGAGAACCCGAGCCTCGTCGGTGGCGACCTCGGGGGCGGCAGCTACGAGCTCGACCAGCAGTTGCTTTTCCGGCCCGCCCCTGAGCTGTGCCGGCATCGCACACCACTTCGAGGCCTGTACGTCACGGGCGCATCGGTCCACCCCGGTGGCTCGGTCCAGGGCATGGGTGGCCGTTCGGCTGCCCGCGCCCTGGTCGCTGACCGCCGGCTGCGCCCATGGCGAGCCTGAGCATCTCGGCCGCCGGCCCCCAGCGCGCTCCCGCTCACGTCTTGAGAACGCCGGTTTCGCTGATCCGGCGCAGGCGCCGCAGCGATTCACGGTTGCGGTGATGTACGAGCGGATCGGTCAAGCGGTTGAGGGCCAGCTTGGACAGGGGATCACCAGCCACCTCGGTCATCGTCACGTGAGTGCCCCCGGCGCGCGGCGCCAGCACGATCTCCACCCTCGCGGTTCCCAGGGGCCGCGCCCGCGCGCGCAACACAATCCGACGAGGTGGATCGGCCTCCAGAACCTCGGTGTGATCGTTGACCGTCAGCCACCCGACACCGACCCGATGGTGAAATCGCGCTCCGACCGCCGGCCACCCGGGATCGGCGTCGCGAATGCTGTGGGAGCCGACCACCCAGTCCGCATAGCTCTCGGGGTCCGAGAGCACCGCAAAGACGCGCTCGGGCGAAACGGCGAACTGATCTTCGGTGGTTGCCACGAGAAGGAGCTACCCGGTGGCCAGGCTGGGCAACCAGTGATCGCATCCACCGGTGGCATGATGATCGTCATGACCACCGTCTCGTCAGGGCAGGCAATCGGGATGGTCGGGGTTGGCCGGATGGGACTGTCGATCTGCGCACGGCTGGTTCAGCAAGGGTTTGGCGTCGTCGCGACGGACGTGCGTCCGGACGCCCGCGCAGCGGTCGTCGCCGCCGGAGGCGATTGGGCCGGTTCCGTCGTCCAGGTCGCGGCTCACGCGGAGGTGGTGATCAGCGTCCTACCGGGACCGCTTGAAGTCTGCGCAATCTGTGAGCAGCTCCCTGCCGCCCTCTCGTCCGGCTCGACGTGGATCGATATGAGCACCGCGACGCCCGCCGTGGCGGCCGAGATCGCCCGGTCGGCCGCCGTTCATCACGTGCGAACGCTCGAGGCGCCGGTCGGTGGCGGCCCCGCTGAAGCGCGCGAGGGTCAACTCCTGGCGTTCGTCGGCGGCTCGGCCGAGGATCTGCGGGCGCAGCGTGGAGTCCTCGACGCCCTCACGGACCGGGTGCTGCACGTTGGGGCGGCGGGCAGCGGATACGCCATGAAATTGCTGGTCAACCTTCTCTGGTTTGGTCAGGCAATCGCGAACGCGGAGGTGCTCTCGCTCGCCGTCCGAGCAGGCATCGACCCCGAAACCGTCCGCTACGCCGTGCAGCAGAGCGCGGCCGCCAGCCGATTCATGGAGCAGGACGCACCGGCGCTAATGCGAGGCGAGAACCTCACGTCGTTCTCCTTGGCGAGGTGCGTCGAGGAACTCTCCGGCGTGCTCAATATGGGACGCGAACACGACGTGCCGCTCGCCCTGGGAGAACGAGTGACCGAGATCTACATCGAGGCGTTGAAGCACTTCGGTGATGTCGACGGAGAACTCCTGGCCGCACGCCGAGTCACCGAGCAGGCGAGAATCGAGTTCGGCACGTCAGGGGCCGATCCTCACTCGTTGGCTACTGCGCCGGCGGTCACCCCAGCGCCAAGCGTGTAGCTCAGGTGCCCGCCCCGCCAGCAAACTAGAAGTCGCGAACCGGCTCCCTGCGACGACGGACGGATCTCGCGGGCCGCCAATCTCGTTAGCGTTTCGACGGCGTCGTGCCCGGCTATGAGGTCCCCATCATCGCGGCCGTCAATAGCAGCAGCCAGGCCCGGCTGGTCCGAGATGGCGGCTCTGGTCGAGTCGGCGCTGCATCCGCCGACACGCCTGATGGGCCAAGCTCAGGACCGGGTCTGCGCGCGAAGTCTTTGCGAGGACCGGATCCTGGTGCGCTGGCTGCTGTCGCCGGCGAGCTCAGCGAGCTAGCGCCTGAGCTGATCGATTGCCGCTGCGCTGGTCGCGATCGCTGAGACCGCCCAGGCAGGGCTGAGGCCGCGTCCAGGTGATGAGCGCGTCAGCGCGCGTTGCTTGGACGGATGGCTGTAGTTGATCTGTGCCAAGATCCCGTTGACAGCCACCAGGGCGACGCCCGACGCAATGTTGAGCGTCGACAGCAAGCCCAGCGATCGTTGGATTCGCGCAGCGTCGGCCGGGGTTTCCGGCGCGGGTTGGGTGCCGGTCTCGACCGCTACTGCCCCGTCGGGCGCCTGCTTGGCCAGGCGTGCACCCTGCAGGCCGCTGGCAATCCCGGTCACCAGCGCAGCGACCATGAGTCCGTCCTTGGCCTGAGAGAGCCGCTGCTCAGACCCTGAGAGGTTGTCGGGATGAGTTTCGGTCAGGCGAGCCGCACCCCACCCCAGCGCAGCAGCACCGAGCCCGATCGTGTTGATGACGTTGTAGCCATTCCAGGCGGCGTTGGCGACGCTGCCGCGCTCGGTGTGGCTGGAGATCTTCTTCAACGACGGGTTGTGGGCAAACTTGCCGAACATCGCCCCGCCCAACCAGGCCGCCAGGCCAATATCATGGGCAGCCCGGGTGCTGTTGGCCAGCGTGTCGCTGACAGTCATATTCGCTCCTCACGATCGAGTACAGAACTAGACATAGGATCAGTCGCGCAATAGGCCGCTGACCGACCAAGACGTTTCCTACCCCACGGACTGTCCAGCAAACCTCTACAAGCTGTTTAGTAGCCGTCGCAGGTTCCCAGCCACCTGCTTTCTCGCGCGTATCGGACCTGACCCGACGATGCCCCAGTGGCCGCGGGTGTTGCTCGGTGGCGACGAGCACGGTCATCGACGTCGCGGCTGGTGAGGCGATGTTGGAATGAAGCTCGGGCGCTCGGGCTGGGCACCGCGCTGCCGTAGCACTGAGCCCGGCGCGTTATGGCGCGTATCGCGAGAGCAGGCCGGCCGCGACGATCGCGGCTGCTTCGCGTGCCGCGGTCGGGCCGCCGCCGAAAATCGGCGTGATCGCGATCGCGCCCACGAGCAGGCGGCGGACCAGTTCGGGATCGACCGCGGGCCGGATCTCGCCGCGGTTTGCTGCGCGCTGGAGGATCACCGCTAAGTAGCGGCGCTCGACTGCCCACAGCCGCGCGTCGAGCGCCTCGCGTAGCCCGGCGTCGGTGTCGAGCTCGGCGGTCAGGCCCAGCAGCGCGGCGTGGGCGATCTCGGAGTCTGAAAGCAGCGCGATCCGTTCGCTGAGCGCCTCGAGGTCGCCTGCTAGCGATCCGTGCTGCGGTGGGTCGGCGAGCTCAAGCCCGTACACGACCGCGCCGAACACCATTTCGCCCTTCGATCGCCAGCGGCGGTAC
>JALYTU010000368.1 GCA_030854125.1 Actinomycetota bacterium
GGATCTTGACGTCGATCGGGTTCACGCTCGTGGCCATGACCCGCACCCGAACCTGCTCGGGGGCTGGCGCTGGCTTCTTGACGTCGGTGACGTGCAGGACCTCAGGGCCGCCGTACTCGGTATAGGTGATCGCCCTCATGCGATCACCAGCGTCACAGCACTCGTGACCAGCCGCGCGGTAGCCGCATGTGGATGAGAATTTTCGGACAAAGCGCCTCCTTTAGATAGCAGGCTATGTAATCTACATAGCCTGCTATGATATGTCAAGTCATGGTCAGTCAGCCGGCCAGCACCGCCACGGTCGATTCCGCCGATGCCCCACCGCCGACGCCCGAGCGCGCCCAGCTGCCCGGCTACGTCGTTAACTGGGCCGCTCGCCTGTTCGGCCGGGCGTTCAATCGCCGCCTTCAGACGGTGGGCGCCTCGGTGGGGCAATGGCCGATCCTGCTGGCGCTCCTGCAACAGGACGGGCTCACCCAAGCCGAGCTGGTCCGCCGGCTCGATCTCGAACAGCCGACGGTCGCCAACACGCTCAAGCGCATGCACCGCGACGGGCTCATCCAACGGGTCCCGCACCCCACCGACGGCCGCCAAGAACACGTCCACCTCACCGACCGCGGGCGCACGCTCGCGCCCCAGCTGATGGAAATGGCCGCCGAGGTGAACCGGGCGGCCCTCGCCGGCCTATCCCCAGAAGAGGCGCTGACGCTCCTGGAGTTGCTGCACCGAGTGATCGACAACCTCCGCGCCGACATCATCGAGAAGTCCGGTCTCGCGTAAGTGAGGCAGAGCGGAGACGCGAGGAGACCGCACCGCCACCGCGAATCCTCCCTCCATGGAACCCAGTCGCCTGAACGCCCTCATCGACGGTGTCTTTGCGATCGCAGTCACCCTGCTCGTCCTCGACCTACCACGGCCCGCCAGCTCCACTCACCTCACTCACGAGCTGCTGCACCGCTGGCCGAGCTATGGCGCCTACCTGGTGTCGTTCGCGACCATCGGGATCGTCTGGATCGAGCACCACGGAATGATGAGCGCCGTCCGCTACATCAACCGACGCTTCCTCGAACGCACGCTCCTCGTCCTGCTGTTGATATCGATCATCCCCTGGCCGACCGCGCTCGCCGCCGAGTACGGAACCCACGGCGGTCCCGCCGCCCGCACCGTCGCCGTGCTTTACGCAACCATCATGATGCTGATGGGCCTCTCCATCGCCCTCAGCTGGCGCTACCTCAACGCCCATCCCGGAACTCGTCGCCGAACCCGCCCGTAAAGCCTTCCCGGCCGGCGCCCGCCGAGCGCTCCTCGGGGGGCTCGTGTACCTCCCGGCGATCGCCCTGGCGCTGATCAGCCCGATCACCTCCTTCGCCATCGACGCGCTCGTGGCGATCTACTTCGCGGCATCACGAAGCGAAGTTCCTGGCCTCATCCACCGGGCCGCAATAACTCGAAACAGCTGACCTGCGCGAACTTCATCCAGAGTCGCTACTCGATCGAGAACGCGACAACACCGTGTTGTGCCTCAAGCACACCAGCGCCGGTGGCCTCCGCAGGCTGCCGATCCGCAGCGCCACCAAAACAGGGCTCCCCCACCGGCTCGCGCGGACTCGCTCCTCGCCAAACCGAAACTGCGGTGACGGCGTCTACCTAGGTGTAAGTCCTAGGAAGGTTGGTTCCGCTCATGGAGGCGAGCGATGGGCGGTTGGTGGCCGAGGGCTGTGTGTTTGCGGTGATGGTTGTAGTGCCAGAGCCATCCGTCAAGGGTTGCGGCGCGTTCAGCGCTGGAGCGGTAGATCGCGCCGTAGGCCCAGCCGTCGACGAGGGTTCGGATGAACCGTTCGGCCTTGCCGTTGGTCTGGGGCCGGTAGGCGCGGGTGCGCAGATGACGGACCCCGAGGGTGCGGCACGCCGTAGCGTGCATCACGGAGCGATAAGCGCCGCCGTTGTCGGTCATCACGCGTTTGACGGTGATGTCGTGGCGTGCGTAGAACGCGATCGCTCGTTTGAGGAAACCGATGACGGTGGCGCGGCTCTGATCGTGAAGAACTTCGGCGTAGGCCAGGCGGGTGCAGTCATCAATCGCGATGTGCACGCACTCCCAGCCCGCGGTCTGGCGCCTGACCCAAAGAGCGTCTTTGCGAACGGGTCGCTTGCTGCGGACCGCATCGCCCATCATCCGAGAGCCAGGGCCGTGCTGGATGCGTCCGAGCCGTTTGATGTCGATGTGGACAAGCTCGCCAGGTCGCTCGCGCTCATAGCGGACCGCGGGCTCAAGGCCGAGACGTCCGAGCCTGCCCATCCCGATCCGCTGAAGGATCCCTGAGACGGTCGCCAGCGGCATGCCGAGAACCTCAGCGATCTCCGGGCCGGTGAACCTCACCCGCCGCAACGCGGCGATCGCTTGGACGCGCTGCTCGGTGGTTCGGTGAGGGATGCGGTGTGGCGCTGAGGACCGGTCCAGCAGGCCGGCGTTGCCTTCAGCGCGATAGCGGTTGGCCCATTTGCGGGCGCAGCGCACACTGACTCCGGCCGCCTCGGCGGCCTGCGTCAGAGTGCGCTCTTCTGAAACGACAGAACGAGCGAGACACCCTCGTCCTTTCAGACTGAGCGCGGCATTAGCGTGTAGATGCATCCGGGTTCTCCTTGGAGATGAGTCGCTTGGCAGCTCTCAGCCTCCAAAGAGGCCCGGATGGACCAACCTACTCAGGAACTACACCTAGGCACGACCGTGACCGGGAGACCGGTCCTCAGGCCCCGCAATCGGCGAGGACGAGGAGTCCGCTTGCTCCGTCGTGGACCCAGAAGCGCGTGATTTCCATTTGTCTTCACGTTCGGACTCCGAAGGCCGCTGATGTTTCGCTCGTGAAGAGCCGCTGCGGTTATCGGTCGCCAGTCGGTCAAGTACCGGCGTGTGGCTCGATCGAGCTCGGAAACGAACCCGGGGCTGGCCCAGGCGAGCAGCATGCTCCGGGTCGGCGGCTGCTCTAGCTCGGCGGCAGCTTTTGGACAAAGTCGCTGAGCCTGCGCGCAGCGTCATCTCTGAGGACGGGTCCGTGACCGAACCCAACGGTGGCCGGTGCCAAGTCAGAAACCTTGCGCTCAGACCCCCTGTTTCTTGCGGGGTCAGGCGTAAACAGATCGGGAGGCTGGCGCAGGCCCGGAATCGGCGCGGGGACCCTGAGGTTGAAGAAGACGTCACCGCAGATCAGAGTACGGTCGGCCTCTCGCCAGAACGCGACGTGGCCCGGGGAATGACCCGGCGTGTCGAGGACCACGAAACCAGCGGTAAGCGCGTCACCCTCCGCGAGCGTGCGGGCGACGCCGACGCCGTCAAAACCCGCTGCCGCGTTGACAAGACCACCAAGGCGCAACCGCTTGACCGTGGGCGACAGCACCAGGCGGCCGGTCTCAGTCGCGGCGCGGTCCGCCGCGCCGCACCAGACCGGGACCCCGAACTGTTCGGCTAAGCGCTTCATCGCGCCGGCATGATCCCCGTGGGCGTGGGTCAGCGCGATCGCCGAGATGGTCCGTTCCCCAAGCATTCGCGCGATCCTGCCGCCTGACTGCTTGAGCCCGGTATCCACTAGCACGTCGCCGATCAGATAGGCGTTTATTCCGTCGCGGGGCACGAGCGGCAGCTGCCAAACGCCGTCAGCGATTTCGTTCATGCTGCCAACCCTATACGCGTTGAAACTCTGCCCCGAAGCGGCGCCGCGCACCCGCAGCCAGGAACAGTTCGGCCTGGCCGCCGGACCGGCACCCTTGACCAGGCTGCGGCTCGCTGTCGATCCGAAAGTGGTGCCAGAGACGAAGTGCGGAGGGCGCACGACGTCGCGTAGGCGTACCCGGGCGGCAACCGTCGGCGCGAGACCCTGACCGTTCATCGCCGTTCCGGCAATCTCGGACCGACTGCCGCTCGCGCCGAGAGCAGCGGACTCGCGGGGCAGACACGCGATAGCAACACGACCCGACCGTGCCGGTCTGAGGTTGTCCGACCCCGAGATCTACATAGGCACGACAACAACGTGCAGCGGGCCCGCAGAGCCCCGCTTACGGCGAGCACCAGGGCGCGTCGGCGCGCTTCGAGCAAAGCCTGGCCA
>JALYTU010000369.1 GCA_030854125.1 Actinomycetota bacterium
CTCCCGCCCCCCGCAGCCACCGACCCCGAGCCGACCCCGAGCCCGACGCCGAGCCGGAGCCGCCGGCGAGCACCGGCGGATTCCTCGCCGGCTTCTTCGGCCGCTGAGTTCTTCGACGCGGCACACCAGGGCCCCGGGTTTGACCCGGAGACCGCGCCGGCCGCGCCCGTCTTCGACGATGAGGACGACCTCGACCAGGTCGCCGAGGAGGGCTGGCGGGAGGAGTCGATCGAGGAGTACTTGACGATGATCGGCGACGTCGCGCACGCCGCGCTGCGCGTCGGCGAGGAGGACCAGGAGACGGGCAAGATGACCGAGCGCGACCTCAAACGGATCGCGCCGCCCCTGACCAGGATCCTCAACCGCTACGACACGACGCGGGCACTCGCGGTCGCCGGTGACGAGGGCCTCGCGATCGCCGGGCTCGCCGCCTACGGCACCCGCAACTACACCCGCCGGCGCCGCCTGATCGCCGCCCGCAACGCGCTGCCCGAGCAGCCCGTCAGCGGCCGTGCCGCGGAGCCCCGCACCGGCCCCGAGCACGACCCCGACTGGGCCCGCGTCAACCAGCACACCGATCACCAACTCTGAGGAGGCGCCGCAAATGGCCACCAGCACCACCAAGGTCTACGGCTTCATCGAGGAGCTGCTCGACCTCGACGACGAGGACCTCATCAAGGCCTTCCCCACACCGCTCGGCGCGACCGGCACACGGCTCGCTCTGTCAGCCGCGGCGTCTCGCCTCCCAACCGGCGCCCGCGAGCTCGACGAGCTGATCGATCAGGGCGTCGAGTTTCTCCAGCGGCTCCGCAGCGACGTCCCCGCGCTGCCCGTGGCGACATGAGCACCCCAGGCGAGCGGCCGGCGATCGCCGGGCTGGAGCTCGAGCTCGCCGGCGTGCTCGCGCTGCTGGTCCTCGCCGGCGTGCTGATCGTCCGCGCCGAGCAGGCCGTCACGGCGACCCGCGCGCAGCTGCGTGTAGAGCGCAATCGACGTCTCGACGCCGAGGATCTCGTCGACACGAAAGACAAGAGCATCGACGGGGTCCTCGAGGCCCTCCAGGAGGCCAACACCCGTGCCGACGATCTCACCCGACGACTCGCCACCCACGACGAACCAACCCGGCCCGCAGGACCAGCGGGAACCGGGGGAGAACCCGCCGCGGGCTGAGCCGGCTGCGCCCGCCCCGGCGGGCAGCGGGATCCGCCAGACGGACCGCGTGATCTGCCTCGGCCAGAACGGGTCGGGCAAATCCGTCTTCGAAAACGTCCTCTTCTCCACGGGCTACCGCTGCCAGCGGCTGCTGCTCGACAGCAAGGACGAGTTCACGATCGACGGCGTCGAGCCCATCACTAGCGTCGACGCGATCGATTGGGCGGCGCCGGTAATCCACTACATAGATGACCGCGGTGATCTGCGCGAGTACGACCGGCTGTTCCGCGCGTGCCTACAGCGCAAGGCGGGGCGGGCCGAGGGCCCCCGCCGCTACGGCCTGCTCGTCTGCGTGCACGAACTCGGCGATCTCTGCGGCGACTCGCCCGGCAAGACCGGCCAGTGGGTGTCGGCCTACATCCGCAAGGGACGCGCGCACGGCCTTGGGCTGCTCGGCGGCAGCCAGCGCCCGGTGAACATGCCGAAGGCCGCGAGGACCGAGGCGCAGCACGTGTTCGCGTTCGCGCCCGGCTTCGACCCCGACGACCGGGCGATCGTCGCGAAGATGATGGGCGTCGACGAGCACGCATTCGACGAGCTGCTGCGGCGCGCCGCGGCGCTCTCACCCACCGGCGAGCACTCGTTCGTGTGGTTCGACAAGCGCGCGAAAACGATTCAGATCCGCGCACCGCTCCCAGCCAACATGCTCGCGCAGTCAATCATCCGCGGACTCGAGCCGTAGGATGGCTCTCACGAGCTCGCAATATCAGAGCCGCGGACGGTCGAGCCACCATCACCTGGCGCGCCTGGCCGAAGCTCTACGGCCCACCAAGCCCCCGTGGTACGTACGCCACCCGCTCGCGGCGAGCCTCGAGGCATCATTCCCCCACGACGGCTGGTACTGGATCCCCGACGGCCAGCACACCGCCCAATTCCTCGGCCGCACCACCGGCATCGCCGAGCACAACCTCCGCACCCGCCTCGACCGGCTCGACGCATGAGCGGCCACACCAAACGCACCCGCATCAGCTCGGTCGGCCCGCTCGGCCCGTGGCAGGCAATGATCGCCGTCGACGCTCTGCACCTCGCCCGCGGCGTCCAGTTCGAGGTGCTCGCCACCTGGACGGGGCCACCGGCGATCGGGTTCCCCCCGAGCATCAGGCCGGTCGCCTCAAGCGACTGCTACGTCTGTGGCGCCGAACTCGAGCTCGCCCGCGCGATCGCGATCGCCGCCGAGAAACAGCTCCGCGCCGGAGGCCTCGAACCACCCGATCTACGCGACCTCGCCCAGCAGCGCCGCGACGCTTTCCGCGCCGCCCGCAGCACCGGCTAAACGACGGACGTGTAGAGGTCCCACGCGCGCCTGATCGCGCCCGAGCCCGGGAACAGATCGGCGAGCTCATCGCCGGGCTGCGCGCCGGAGGTCGGCGACCCGCGGGACGCGTCCCTCCGGCCCCGGGGACGTGTAGAGGTCCCACGCGCGCCTGATCGCGCCCGAGCCCGGGAACAGATCGGCGAGCTCATCGCCGGGCTGCGCGCCGAGCAGCGCGAACATCCAGACGGCGAACTCGGGCGGCTTCATCCCCACCAGGGCGCCCGGGTAGGAGTCGTAGCGGCCGCGGTAGTCCAGGTGGTCGATGACCTCCTGCGGCCGGTCGGAGGGCAGCTCGCGGCCGCCCCACACGATCAGGGGCTCCCACGCGCTGAGCGGCCGGCGGCTGCGCGTCGGCCGGACCTGGCGGCGCCACACGGCGACGCGGATCCGGACGGGACAGATGCGGAGCACGGCCGGCAGGGCCGCGGCCGACGTCGAGAGCGCCCAGCCGTCCCATCTGCCGGCGACGAGCTGCTCGAGCAGGGACGCGTGGTCAACCTCCTGGCGCTCGACGTAGTAGCCGGCCAGGCCCGGGTAGGGCGGGTCGGCGTACGCGAACCGTCCCGGGGATCCGCCAGCTGGGCGGGACGCGTCCCGGGGCTCGGCGAGCCGCGGGACGGATGGCGATCGCCGCGGGATGGCTTGACCGAACCGCCAGGCCCGCTTCCGGCAGACGACGCCGCAGTACAACGCGTCCCGTCTCGCGGCCGCACCGATCGGTCCCGCGCACCAGGTGCAGAGCCGGGACGCGTCCCGGACGACGTCGGGATCCTCGCGGGACGCGTCCCGCCCGTCGCCGAGTACTCCCGGGACGGCTGCGCCTCGAGGGGAGACGCTTTGAGGCATTTGGTCACGATCCGACATCGAGCACCTCCACGACGGCGCCCGCCGCGGCGCCGGCAACCAGGGCGTGGACCTCGACGGCGTTCGCGCCGCGAGCTCGCGCCAGCTCGACCACGTTCCGGACCGCGTCGCCCAGCTCCTCGAGCGCCATCTCGAGCTCGCGCGGCGGCTGCCAGGGCGGGAACCCGACGCTGTCGCTTTGCCGTTCCGTCATGACTCGGCCGCCAGACGGAGCTCGGCCACGGCCCGGCCGCAGACCTTGCGAGCCGCCGGGTTGACGATCACCCAGCGGTCGAGCTCGCACTGCAGCGCCTCGGCCGTGGCCTGGAGAACATCCCGGCGGGCGCCCATCCCGCGCAGCTCATCCGTCAGGGCCATCATGACCTCCGTCCTAGAGCATCTCCCCGCAACGTCCCGAGGGCGACCCCCAGCATGCGGTGCACCAAGAGGTTGTTGTCATCACAACCGCTCACGTCGTGGCCGGCGGCCCCGGCCGCCTCGAGCATCTGCTCGAGCAAGGAGCGCGAGATCGTGATCGTGGCCGGGATGCCCTGGGCGAGCTCGAGGGCCTCCTCGGAACCCGTCATGGTCATCACCCCACCGACCCAGGCCGCGGAAAATCGGGACCCCCGTCCTGCATCAGCGGCGGGGCGAGCGGCGCCCCACCCACCCCGGCCGGCGGGGCCGGCGGGGCCGGCGGTGACCCAGGCAGCGCGGCCTTGAGC
>JALYTU010000370.1 GCA_030854125.1 Actinomycetota bacterium
GTCCGAGGCGTCGCGGGCCCGCTGCTCGAACAGCACCTCGCCGCCAGGGGCGACGATGAGAGCGGCGCCGAGCTGAGCCGGATGGCCGACCGTGCGGCCCTGACGGACACGGCGACCGAGCACCGTCGTGACCGCGCGCAGGATCACCCGGGGACCGAACAGGCCACCGATCCCGGCCACCGTCGCGCCGAGCGCTCGATAGCTCTCCCGGCGCCGGTCGGCGAGGACCGGCAGCTCGAGGGAGAACTGATGGCGGAAGCTCTCGGCGTCCCGCGGTGTGGCCATGCCGATCAGCACGACATCGGCGCCCGCGGTGATGAACTGCTCCCGGGCGTCCTGCAACTGCAGGGCGTGTGCGCGGCAATACAGTCAGCCGTAGTGGCGCAGCCACACGATCGCGATGGGGCGCTCGCGCCACAGGTCACCGAGCGTCACCGGGTTTCCGCGGGAATCCGGCAGCTGGATCCCGGCGATGCGCTGTGCGGCGTTCACGACGCGGGAGTCTACGGATGCTCGATACTTACAGTTGATGGCCGAGCTGCTGTGGGAACCGTCCGACGAGCGCATCAAGCGCGCGACGCTGACCCGTTACACGGACTGGCTGGAGCGCGAGCGGGGCCTGCGCTTCGCGGACTACCAGGAACTCTGGACGTGGTCAGTCGACGAGCTGGACGCGTTCTGGAGCTCGATCGCGCAGTACTTCGAGCTGCGGTTCACAACCGGAGGCGAGCGAGTCCTCGGCTCGTGGGAGATGCCGGGCGCGCAGTGGTTTCCGGGCTCGGAGATTTCCTACGCTGAGCACATCTTCCGCGGCAAGGACGACGACGCGCTGGCCGTCCAGCACGCCTCGGAGCTGCGCGAGCTCGGGTCCTGGACGTGGGGCGAGCTGCGCACCCAGACGGCGCGGATCGCGGCCGGCCTGCGAGCGCTCGGCGTGACGCCCGGCGATCGGGTCGTCGCCTACATGCCGAACATCCCGGAGACCCTGGCCGCGTTTCTCGCCTGCGCGTCGATCGGAGCCACCTGGTCCTCGGCCGCGCCCGAGTTCGGCGCCCGCAGCGTGATCGACCGTTTCGCGCAGGTGGAGCCGACCGTGCTGCTGGCGATCGACGGCTACCGCTACGGCGGAAAGGACTATGACCGCGATCCGACCGTGGCCACGATCGCCGCCGCGATCCCCGGCCTGTCGCGGACGGTGCGCTTCGGCTACCTGGACGGCAGCGGTTGGGAGGAGGGGTTCCTCGGACCGCAGGACGCCGAGCTGAGCTTCACCCCGCTGCCCTTCGATCACCCGCTGTGGGTGCTCTACAGCTCGGGCACGACTGGTCTGCCCAAGCCAATCGTCCACGGCCAGGGCGGGATCCTGCTCGAGCACACCAAGAAGATGCATCTGCACCTCGACGCCCAGGCCGGCGACCGCGTGTTCTGGTTCACCACCACCGGCTGGATGATGTGGAATTTTCTCGTCGGCGTGCTGCAGACCGAGGCATCGATCGTGCTCTATGACGGCAATCCAGGGCATCCGTCGCTCGGCGTGCTGTGGGACCTCGCCGAATCGGCGGGCGTGACCACCTTCGGGACCAGCGCCGCGTTCATCGCCTCCTGTATGAAGGGCGAGGTCGTGCCCGGCGAGGGCCGGAACCTGAGCGCGCTGACCGCGCTGGGTTCGACCGGCTCGCCGCTGTCGCCCGAGGGCTTCCGGTGGGTGTATGACCAGCTCGGATCCGATACCTGGCTGTTCTCGACCTCGGGCGGGACCGACATGTGCACCGCGTTCGTGGGCGGCGTCCCGACGCTGCCCGTATACCTGGGCGAGCTGCAGGGCCGCTGCCTGGGCGCCTCGGTCCAGGCCTGGGACCCGGACGGCAACCCGCTGGTGGGAGAGGTCGGTGAGCTGGTCATCACCCGGCCGATGCCCTCGATGCCGATCTATCTGTGGGGCGATCAGGACGGCTCGCGGCTGCACGAGTCCTACTACGACACCTACCCGGGGATCTGGCGCCACGGCGACTGGATCAAGATCACCGAGCGGGGGACGGCGATCATCTACGGCCGCTCGGATGCAACGATCAACCGAGGCGGGGTGAGGATGGGGACGAGCGAGATCTACCGGGCGGTGCTCGAGGTCCCCGAGGTCGTCGACGCGCTGGTCGTGGATCTGCCTCGGGAGGGCACCGACGGCTGGATGCCGCTGTTCGTGGTGCTGCGCGAGGGGGCGACGCTGACCGATGAGCTGGTCGCCGAGATTCGCCGGCGGGTGCGCGAGGACTGCTCGCCGCGCCACGTGCCCAACGAGGTGCGGGCGGTGCCGGCCGTTCCCCGTACGCTGTCGGGCAAGCTGCTTGAGGTGCCGGTCAAGCGGATTCTCTCCGGTACCGCGCCCGAACAGGCGGCATCGCGCGAATCGCTGGCCAATCCCGAGGCGCTGGACTACTTCGTGGAGCTGGCCGCTGAGGGTTGAGGGCTGTGGGGATGGGCACCCTGACAGTCAGGGCTCAACCGGGGCCGAAGGGCCTCTTACGGACTTCTTCCCTGGTTCTGAAACCCTTCTCAACGTGGGCTGCTGTCCTGTTGGAGACTGCCCAGCCAGATTAATCCAGGAATTGAGACGCACACCATGAAAACTTTGAGCCGTTGGATGCCGGTGATCGGGGGCGCCGTCGCGGGAGGAATCATCGCGGTCGTCGTCGCCAGTGGATCGAGCACCACCAAGTCGGTGACCACCACCGTCACCGCGCAGGCCAAGCAGGCCGCACTGCCGGCCTCGTTCAGCAAGTCCACCGGCCAGTCGGTCAACCAGATCTACAAGTCTGCAAGCCCCGGCGTGGTCGACATCCTGGTCACCAGCCAGAGCCAGAGTCCGACCGCGCAACTGCTCGGGGGAGGCGGTGGGACCCAGAAGAGCGAGGGCGAGGGTGCCGGCGTGGTCTACAACAGCCAGGGCTACATCCTCACCGATCAGCACGTCGTGGCGGGCGCGATCTCGGTCAAGGTCAACTTCCAGGACGGCAAGAGCTATCCCGCCAAGGTGGTCGGAACCGATCCGTCGACAGATGTCGGCGTGATCAAGGTCTCGGCGCCGAGCTCAGAGCTGCATCCGATCCCGTTCGCGGACTCAGGTCAGGCCGCCGTCGGCGATCCGGTGGTCGCGATCGGCAGCCCATTCAGCCTCCCCGAGACCACCACGACGGGCATCATCAGCCAGACCGGCCGCCCGATCCGGGCGCCCAACGGCTACACGATCCCCAACGCGGTCCAGACCGACGCGGCGATCAACCCGGGCAACTCGGGTGGGCCGCTGCTGGATGCGTCCGGTCATGTGCTCGGTCTCAACGATCAGATCGAGACCAACAACACGACCGGCTCGGGCCAGGGGTCGAGCTCCGGCGTCGGGTTCGCGATCCCGTCCAACACGGTCAGGAAGATCGCCGGACGGATCATCGCCGCCGGCAGTGTCTCGCATGCGTACGTCGGCGTCTGCCTGTCGTCGACCTCGGTCGGCGGCGCTGAGATCTCGGAGCTCGGCGGCCACGCCGGCTGTCCGGGGTCGACCAACAATCCGGCCACCCGGGCGGGCCTGAAGCCGGGTGACCTGGTGACCGCGATCAACGGCAAGACGGTCACCTCGACCGATGCGTTCATCGCCATGGTCGACAACTACGCCCCCGGGCAGACGGTCACGATGACCGTCCGGCGCGGCGGGCAGACCAAGCAGATCAAGGTGCATCTCGGCACCCGGCCCGCTCAGACGCCGACCGGCGGTTGAGCGCACATCGGACCCGGGCTTCGCGCGCGATGGCGCGGAGCCCGCACGGCCGGGATCACCTCAGACGGCGTGCGCCGATTGGCGGTGGCGAGCCCCGAGAGCCACGCTGAGGGCCGTCAGCGCGACAAGCGAGATGAGCAGCGGCCCGAGCACGCCGCCCCCGAACGCGGAGGCCAGCGCGTAGGCGGTGGCGCCGAACAGTCCGGCCGCCGGCAGCGTCACCACCCACGCGGCGGCGATCGTCCCCGCCACCCCCCAGCGCACCGCCGACAGCCGCTTGGCCGCACCGGCGCCCATCACGCCGCCGGAGATGACGTGGGTGGAGGAC
>JALYTU010000371.1 GCA_030854125.1 Actinomycetota bacterium
GTCCAGAACCTCGGTGCGCCGCGACCCGAACTCGGACTGCAGCTCGGCCACGAACTCCAGCGCGTCGGGCGTCAGCACGGCGTCAAAGGCCCGCGCAGTCTCGCCGCGCAGTTCCAGGTTCATCCCCGCCATGTCACTTCTCCTCTCGCCGGCATCTCGCTGCACCTTCCCCGTTGGGCGGCCGGGGCAAACGGGTACCTTGCTGGCATGACTACCTTGAAGCACTCCGAGGTCCGTGGCGTGCTCGAGCCCGCCAACTACGCGACCCTGTCCACACACAACACCGACGGCTCGATCCACAGTACCGTGGTGTGGATGAGTCTCGAGGACGGCGTGTTCGCCGTCAATGGCGCCCAGGGCCGTCAGTGGTCCAACAACATCGAGCGCAACCCGCACGTCACCGTGTGCGTGTTCCCGGCCGACAACCCGTACGAGTACGTCGAGATCCGTGGCACCACCAGCGGCTCGCGTGAGGACGCCGACGAGCACATCAACCGGCTGGCCAAGCGCTACATCGACCAGGACGAGTATCCGTTCCGCGGTCCCGGCGAGGTGCGGCTCAAGTTCGCGATCGCCCCGGACAAGGTCCGGTATCAGAAGCAGGGCTGACGCCCGCGAAAAGCCGCCGTCGCGCCCTTAGGCGCCGTGACACTTTTTGAATTTCTTGCCCGAGCCGCACCAGCATGGGTCATTGCGGCCGATCTGCTCGGCCTCGTCCACGCGGCGCTGCTCGACGGGCGGCATCGCCGGCTCCTCCTCGGGCTCATAGGGCCCCCCACCCGCGTTGGCGGCGGCCATGGCCAGAGCACTGGGCTCGGTTGACGAGCCGCCCGAGTAGCTGACCCGTCCGCCGCCAGTAGCCGAACTGCGAGCCGGGCTGGTCCGCTGCGGGGGCGGCGGGGCGGCGTTGCCGTTCTCGTCGTGGACCGTCACCTCGACGTGGTAGATGAGCCGCGCGAAGTCGCCCCAGACGCTGTTCATCAGGTCCTTGAAGAGCTCGTAGGCCTCGTTCTTGTAGGCCACGAGCGGCTCGATCTGGGCAAAGCCGCGCAGATGGATGCCCTGCTGCAGGTAGTCCATGTCATACAGATGCTCCTGCCAGCGCTGATCGATGATCTGCAGCAGCAGGAACCGCTCGACGTTGCGCAGCAGCTCCTCGCCGAGCTCCTGCTCACGCTGGTCATAGCTGGCCCGCGCCTCCTCCTGCAGCCGCGTGACAAGATCATCGCGGTCGGCGTGCCGGGGATCGATCGCGGCCAGCTCGTCGGTCGGCGTGAAGATCTCCTCGATGCGCCGCATCAGACCCTCGACGTCCCAGTCCTCGACGAAGTCACCGCCGACGTACTCGTCGACGATCCGCTCGATCAGACCGACGATCTCCTCGCGGGCCGCCTCGGACATGTCCCGGCCCTCGAGGACCTCGTCGCGGTAGCGGTAGACGACCTCGCGCTGCTGGTTGAGCACGTCGTCGTACTCGAGCGTGTGCTTGCGCATCAGGAAGTGCTGCTCCTCGACCTTCTTCTGCGCCTTCTCGATCTGCTTGGAGAGCATTCCGGCCTCGATCGGCTCCTCATTGCCCTCCTCGTCGGTGGCGCCGAGGCGGTCCAGGATCTTGTAGATGCGCTCGCCGGCGAACAGCCGCACGAGGTCGTCCTGGGCGGAGAGGAAGAAGCGTGACTCACCAGGATCTCCCTGGCGGCCGGCGCGGCCGCGCAGCTGGTTGTCGATCCGCCGGGATTCATGGCGCTCGGTGCCGATGATGCACATCCCGCCAGCCGCGAGCACCTCCTCGCGCAGTTGCTCGACGCGCTCCTCGATGGACGGCAGAACCTTGGCTATGTGCTCGTCGTAGTCGGGCGTGCCCGGCTCGGAGCCGAGCTTGCGTACCTCGAGCGAAGACAGGTGTTCGGCGTTGCCGCCGAGCTTGATGTCGACGCCGCGACCGGCCATGTTGGTGGCGATCGTGACCGCGCCCGGCGCCCCCGCCTCGGCGATCGTCTCACCCTCGCGCTCGGCGAACTCGGGCTTGGCGTTGAGCACCGAATGCTTGATGCCCCTAGCGGTCAGCTGCCGCGAGAGGACCTCGGATACCTCAACCGAGATCGTGCCCACGAGCACCGGCTGGCCGATCGCGTGGCGCGCCTCGATCTCCTTGGCGACCGCGGCCCACTTACCGTCCTTGGTCTTGTAGACCTGATCGTTGCGATCGTCGCGAATCATCGGCCGGTTGGGCGGGATCTGAACCACCGGCAGCTCGTAGATCTTCATGAACTCAGTCGCCTCGGTCAGCGCCGTGCCGGTCATCCCGCTGAGCTTGTCGTACATCCGGAAGTAGTTCTGCAGCGTGATCGTGGCCATCGTCTGGTTCTCTTCCTGGACCCGGACGCCCTCCTTGGCCTCGACCGCCTGGTGCAGACCCTCAGACCAGCGCCGCCCTTCGAGGATCCGGCCGGTGAACTCGTCGATGATCTTGACCTCACCGTCGACGACCGCATAGTCGTCATCGCGCTTGTACAGCGACTCGGCCTTCAGGGACTGGATCAGGTGGTTGACCAGCGGACCGTTCTCGGCCCGGTAGAGATGGTCGATGCCCAAGAATCGCTCGGCCTTGGCGACACCGCACTCGGTCACCGAGACGGTCTTGTGCTTCTCGTCGTACTCGTAGTCGAACTCGGCGACGAACTCCTTCTTGGACCGCGGATCCATACCCTCAGGGGTCTTGCCGGCCTGCATCCTGGGCGCGAGCTTGGCGAACTTCGCGTACATGTCGCCCGCCTGCTCGGGCGCCCCGGAGATGATCAGCGGTGTCCGGGCCTCGTCGATCAGGATGTTGTCGACCTCGTCCACGACGGCGAAGGTGTGGTACGGGGACTGGCCCTCCTCGGGCTTGGGGCGCCCGCCGTGTTGGACCTTCTCGTCCAGGGTCTGGGCCATGTTGTCGCGCAGGTAGTCAAAGCCGAACTCGGAGTTGGTCCCGTAGGTGACATCGGCGGCGTAGGCGGCCCGCTTCTCCTCATAGGGCTGCATGTTCTGCAGGATCCCGAGCGTCACGCCGAGCAGGTCGTAGATCGGTTTCATCCACAGCGCGTCGCGGCGGGCGAGGTAGTCGTTGACAGTGACGACGTGCACGCCGCGGCCGGCCAGCGAGTTCAGGACCACGGCCAGCGTCGCGGTCAGCGTCTTGCCCTCGCCGGTCTTCATCTCGGCGATGCAGCCGTCGTGCAGGACCATGCCGCCGATCAGCTGAACGTCGAAGTGGCGCATCCCCATCGTCCGCCGGCCCGCCTCGCGGACGAGCGCGAAGCACTCGTAGAGCAGGTCGTCGAGGGTCTCGCCGCCGCGCGCGCGCTCGCGCAGTGCGTCGGCCCCCTCGCGCAGTTCCGCGTCGGTGGCGTGCTCGAGTTCAGCCTCGAAGGCCCCGATCCGGAACACCCGCTGCTCGTAGCTTTTGAACTTCTTTGCCTCGCCGAGGCGAAGCGCTCGGTCCAGGAAGGACATCGGTCTAGGGTAGCGCGGGCGACGCCGGCCCGAGCCCTCGCAGGTGGTCGCGCAGGCCGATCCCGTAGGGCGTCGGAGACCCATGGCAGGCCGTGATCAGCGCCGGCCTCGAGCTGCAGTTCCAACCTCCGGCGCTGGTCGCATCCCACGCCCAGCCGAGGTATCCGAGCCGGTGGCGGTCGGCGAAGCCGAGCATCTGGTCCACGTAGCCATGGGCACAGTCGGTCTCGCCGAGCTCGGAGAACAGCGCCGGATGGCGGCCGGCGGCCGCGAGTACTCGGGCGCGACAGCCGGCATCGCACGGCGACAGTCCGCCGTAGTTGTGCTGCGCGGCGATCTCCTGGTGGCGCGGGACGCGCGGGAGGTGTGCCGTCCATCCGCCCAGCTCCGAGCTGTACTGAAGGCCGCCGAGCGCCAGCGGCTGCCGGGCGCCGGTCGAGCGCACGGCCGTGACCCCGGGATGGCCCCGCCCGGGCCCGTCAACGAGCTGGTTGCCGCGCACCCGTAGGTGCGCCGCCGCGGCCCGGCCGGCGACCAGCAACGACCCAGCCAGCAGTGCGGTGAGCACCCCGG
>JALYTU010000372.1 GCA_030854125.1 Actinomycetota bacterium
CCCGTGGCACGACCCCGATGCCCACCACGGCGAAGTCGCAGTCGACGGTACGGCCGTCGGCGGTGCGCAGGCGTGTCACCCTGCCGTCGCCTTCAAACGCTTGCACTCCTTCACCGAGCATCAGCTTGACCCCGTGTTGGGTGTGCGCGTCGCGGTAAAAGGATCCGATCTCCGGGCCGAAGATCCGCTCGTTCGGGAGTTTGAGCGGGTCGATCACGGTCACGTCGAGTCCGCGCTGGCGGGCGGAGGCGGCGAACTCGCTGCCGATCCAGCCAGCGCCCACCACCACCACATGACCGCCGGCATCCAGACGCTCGCGCAGGAGATCGCAGTCGGCCAGCGTGCGCAGGTAGTACACGCCGTCAAGGTCCGCACCGGGAATCTGGATCCGCCGAGGCTCGGCGCCCGTGGTCAGCAGCAGCCGATCGAAGCCGAGCTCGCGGTCATCGGCGAGCGTGACCCTCGAGGCGCCGGCGTCGATCGCGGTCACGGTGGCGCCGGTGAACAGCTCGATCTGGTGCTGCGCGTAGAAGCCCTCGTCGTGGACGTAGGCCTTCTCGCGCGGCGAGTCGCCACGAAGGTAGTCCTTGGTCAGCGGCGGGCGCTCGTACGGGCGCTCGGGCTCTGCGCCGATCAGCAGCACGCGCCCGTCGAACCCTCGCTCGCGTAGCTCCTCGGCCGCCTTCGCGCCGGCCAGGCTCGCGCCGGCGATGATGAATGTCTGCTTACTCATCTCGCTCTCCTTCCGGTCAGGCTCAGGAACTCCTCGCGCGTGCGCGGGTCGTCACGGACGAGGCCGTGCAAGGCGGAGGTCACCGTCTTGGCGCCGGGCTTCTGCACCCCTCGCATCGACATGCACAGGTGTTCGGCCTCCAGCACGACGCCCACTCCCTTGGGCTGCAGCTGCTGCTGCAGCCAGCCGGCGATCTGCGTCGTCAGCCGCTCCTGCAGCTGCAGGTCACGGGCAAAGAGGTCGACCACGCGGGCGAGCTTGGAGAGCCCGAGGATCCGCTCGGCGGGCAGGTACGCGACGTGGGCCACCCCGTAGAAGGGCAGCACGTGGTGCATGCACAGCGACTGGAACGGGATGTCGCGGACAACGACAAGCTCGTCATAGCCCTCGTCGTTGGGAAATGTCGTCATGCTGAACGGCTCGGGCGTGAGTAGCTCGAGATAGGCAGCAGCCATCCGTCGAGGTGTTTCGCGCAGCCCCTCGCTGTCGAGGTCCGAGCCAAGCGCGATCAGCAGATCGCGCGTCGCGCGAGCGACGGCAGCGCGATCCACGACGCGGCGTTCGCTGGGCTGTGAGCTGCCGGGGCCGGGGGCGGTTGGTCGGCGGTCCCGGTCTGACGCCGCCACTATGGATATCGTGCTCATGTTCTCCTTTAGCGCCGCGGCCGAGGCTTGTCTTACCTTGCCGGCGGCGATTTCGCCGGCGTCATGCGTACTTACGGGTGGCACGCGTTTCGTGCGAGCGCACGGTGGCAGGCTTATCCGTCGGTGGCGTCGCTGATCAGCAGGACGCGCAGACTGTCGCGATCCTCCGCGCAGGCGGAGCATCCCTCGAGATGCGCTCGCATGCCCGGTATCGCGCCGTCGGCGTCGGATCCCGCCAGCTCGAGCTCGACGTAGCAGTCGAGCTGTTCGAAGCACTCCTCGCAGCTCAGCTCCGGACCGAGCGGACCGGTCAGCCGCGCCAGCAGGCGGTCGGGATCCTGCGGAGTTGTGTGTGGGCTCATGTCGAGCTCCGGTGTTCGTCGATGCTCAGGCCCTGCGCGGCCAGCGCGGTTCTGAGCTTTTGTCGAGCGTCGTGAATCGTCTTGTACAGGGCACCCCGGGTCGTGTTGAGGCGCTCGGCCAGCACGTCGATCGGCACGTCGTTCAGCGCGATCGCAACCAGCACCTCGCGCTGGTGCCGCGTGAGCTGGGACTCGATCCCGTCCTGCACCGCCGCCAGCAGCTCCGCGGTCTCGGCGCCCTGCTCCGGCGTGGATTGGTGATCGTCGGCGATCAACGGCCACGTCTCGGCCTCAAGCGGGATCTCGCGTCCTTGCCAGGCCCGCTTGCGCACCTTGGCCGCGGCCTCGTAGAGTGCGAACTTGTAAGCCCAGGTCGTGAAGCGGCTCTCGCCGCGGAAGTCGTCGAGTTTGCCGAGGATCGCGACGAGCGCGTCGTCGGCACTCTGTTGGGCGAGGTCGTCCTGGTCGCCGCCGCGCAGATGCGCGGAGCCGGCGTGCCGACGGCCGACCTCAAAGCGTGCCGCCCGCAACAGCAGCGCGTGCAGCTGAGTGAGCGCCGCGTCGCGCTCAGGGCCCACGACGCGCAGCCGCTCCAGCCATAGCCCGGACTCCCGGTCCATGCTGGCAGGCCCTGCTGGGATCTCTGGCAGGCTCATCGACGCGCGGTCAACCCTAGCGAGGACCGGCGCGGCCCGGCGCTCGGTTGAGGGGTTCTGCGCGCGCGTCAGCATGGCTCTCGATCGTCCTCGAGCGGCGCCAGGATTCGGGCGGCGAGCTCGCCGCTACAGCCGTGGTCTACGAGTTTGAGCAGCGCATGCAGGTCATACCGGCGGTCGCGAGCCAGCGCCTGCGCGAGCCGAATGGAGCAGCCGACTTCGCGGAGTCGGTCGATCCGCCACTCGAGGACCCGGTCCGGAGCAGTCGATGGATCTCGCTTGATCGTCGTCATGCTCAGTTAGTGACGCCCGCGGGTCGTTTCTTACCTTGCCGCGCTGATTCGTGGCGGTGCATTCGCATCCGGATCGGCGGCCGCTCAGCGCCGCCGCTATCGAGGAATTTGCGCGCGTCGTTCACCGAGCGCGCGATCAGCTCATCGGCGTGGGCGAAGTCGATCGGCTGGATTGCCAGCGGGTACGGCGGTGGGAGCACGACGAGCTTCGCGCAATCGCGGTGAAGCTCGATGTCGGCGATCAGCCGACTGTGCGTCAACAGGCTCAATGCGTGCAGCGCCATCCCCAGCGCGCTCGCCGGTGGCTGCTCGAGCCCGCACGCGTGCCCCGTCGGCAGCACGTATATCTCGCGCGCGCCGAGCGCCACGGCATGCGAGATCGGCGTGTTGTTGGCCACGCCGCCGTCGATCAGCTCGCGGCCCTCCCACTGCACCGGCGGCAAGACGGCCGGAATCGCCGCGCTGGCCAGGACGGCATCGAGCGCCGGGCCCTTTGATAAAAGGAGTTCCTCGCCGGTCAGCACATCGACCGCGACGACGTCAAACTCGATCGGCATCTCCTCCCGGGATGGTCGCGCTGAAGTCTCGCGCCCGGAGCGCGCACCCCCGGCTGCCTCCGCGCCCCTGCCGCCAGCTGCTGTCGATAGCCTGCTCATCGATGGCTGATGTGCTGGATGTGCGGAGCTTGGGCGTACCTGTTGTGCAGGCCGGGATGGGCGCGATTGCCCGTCACGAGCTCCCCGCAGCTGTGTCTGAGGCGGGCGGTCTGGGAACGATCGCCGGCGCGCGCGCCGATCGCCGCAGAGCTGGCGGCTGCCCGCAGGCTCACCGGCGCGCCGATCGCGGTCAACCTGCTGCTGCCGTTCGTTGAGCCCGGTGACGTGCAGGCGGCGTCCGCCGCCGATGTGATCGTCACCTTCTGGGGTGAGCCGCGCAGGCTCGCCCGAGCCACCTGGATCCATCAGTGTGGCTCGGTGGCGGAAGCGAAGGTAGCGGCCGCAGCGGGAGCAGATGCGGTGATCGCTCAGGGTGTCGAAGCCGGCGGTCACGTTCGCGGGACCGTCCTGGCGCTTGAACTGGTTGAGCGCATGCTCGCTGCGGTGAGCATTCCGGTGCTGATGGCGGGCGGGATCTTCGACGCGCACGGTGTGAGCGCGGCGCTTGACGCGGGCGCGGTGGCGGCCGTCCTCGGCACGCGGTTCCTGCTCAGCGACGAGAGTCACGCCCATCCTGACTACAAGCGCCGCTGTCTGGAGGCCGACGATACGGTGTTGACGGAGCTGTTCGGGTTCGGCTGGCCCAACGCGCCCCATCGGGTGATCCCGAACGCTGCGACCCGCCGCTGGTTGCGCGCAGGGTCGCGCGGCCCCCCCC
>JALYTU010000373.1 GCA_030854125.1 Actinomycetota bacterium
GCGAAAGTGCGTCCGGCGACCCGGCGGGCCTGCAGCGTCCCCAGCTCGTCGGCGAACTGGCAGGCGAGCTTCCGAGGGGACCCGAGCTGGGCCGCGGGATCGCACGCGAGGTGGTCAGCGAATTCGGTCACGATCCGGTCCCGTCGACGCCCCGTGATTCCGGCGCCGGCCAGCTCGGCGCGCAGCGCGTCCAGATACGCGACGCTCATGCCATCACCGCCTCGACGGCCCCGACGAAGGCGCGCCACTCGCCGCGGCGCGTGCCGAGCTCGCGATGCCCGCGCCGGGTCAGGTCATAGACCCGCCGCCGGCGCCCCTCGGCGGTTGACCAGGCGCTGCTCAGCAGGCCGGCCGCCTCGAGCCGGTGCAGGGCGGGATAGACCGTCCCCTCGGGAAGGGCCAGCGCGCCATCGCTGCGCCGGCCGAGCTCCTCGATGACCGCGTAACCGTGAAGTGGGCCACGCGAGAGAACGGCGAGGAGCAGCGCGTCCAGGTGGCCCTTGAGGGATTCGGATCTCATACCTCGTGATCCTATGCCTAGAAATGCTAGGTGGCAAGGCCCGGTCGTTACAGCAGCGCGCCGCGGGCCATAAGCCATTCGCGCAGCGCCTCGGGCGAGGTGAAGCGCACCGCCTGCAGGCCGAGGGCGTCCGCGGCGTCAACGTTGCGCTGTGCGTCATCGATGAACGCAGTGCTGTGCGCCCGCAGGTCAAAGCGGACCAGCAGCCGGCGAAAGATCTCGGGGTCGGGCTTGACCATCCCCTCAGCGGAGGAGACCACCGCCCCGTCAAACCACCGCATGAAGGCAAACCGCTCGCGGCGCAGCGGAAACGTCTCGGCCTCCATGTTGGTCAGCGCGTAGCAGGGCACCCCCCCGGCGCGCAACTGGGCCAGGATCTCCACGGTCCCCTCGATCGCCCCGCCGATCATCTCCTCGCTGCGCTCGGCCCAGGCCATGATCGCCTGCGCCTGATCGGGGTGCGCTCTGGCCAGCGCGACACAGTTCTCGCGCACGGGCCGCCCCCCCAGGTCATTGGCGACGTGCCAGTCCAGCGTGCAGACCTGGGCCAGGAACCGCTCCATGTCGGCCTCCTGGGCGAACAGCTCGCGGTAGAGATAGCGCGGGTTCCAGTCCAGCAGGACGCCGCCGAGATCAAAGACGACGGCGTCGATGGCGCTGGGTGACGGGTCAGTGACCATGTCACCACACAGGGTGCCATGTGGCGGCCGGCCCGGTCCATCGCCGTCCCCGCCCTACACTCATCCACTGCCATGCCCGGAATCGTGATCGTGGGCGCCCAGTGGGGCGACGAAGGCAAGGGGAAGGTCACCGACATGCTCGCCGAGCGTGCCGATGCCGTCGTGCGCTTTCAGGGCGGGAACAACGCGGGCCACACGATCGTCCGCGATGGGCAGACCTGGAAGCTTCACCTCATGCCCTCCGGGATCCTGCATCCCGGAAAGCTGTGCGTGATCGGCAACGGGGTGGTGATCGACCCCAAGGTGCTGACCGACGAGCTCGACGAGCTGCGCCGGCGCAAGGTCGACATCCGCGGGCTGCGGATCTCAGCCAACGCCCACCTGATCATGCCCTACCACCTGATGCTCGATCACGCCGGCGAGGCCAAGCTGGGCAAGCTCGAGATCGGAACCACGCGCCGGGGGATCGGCCCGTGCTATGCCGATAAGGCGGCTCGGCTGGGGATCCGCATGCAGGACCTGCTCGACGAGAAGATCCTCAAGAAGAAGATCGTCGCCGCGCTGGAGCCCAAGCGCCTGTCGCTGCGGCCGTTCGCCAAGGATGCCGCACTGGACCTGCAATCGATGACTGACGAATACCTGACCTACGGGCACGTGCTCGAGCCATTCATCGCCGACACCTCGCGAATGATCCTCAATCGCCTCGACGAGGACAAGATGGTCGTGTTCGAGGGTGCGCAGGGCGCCCTGCTGGATATTGACCACGGCACCTATCCGTTCGTGACCTCATCCAACCCGGTGGCCGGCGCGGCCTGCATCGGTGCCGGCGTCGGGCCCAAGGACATCGATGAGGTCTGGGGCGTGGCCAAGGCCTACGTGACCCGGGTCGGCGCCGGCCCGTTCCCCACCGAGCTCGACGGGGATCTGGCGGACGCGCTCCGCGAGAAGGGCGGCGAGTACGGGACCACCACCGGGCGTCCCCGCCGGGTCGGCTGGCTGGATCTTGTCGCCCTGAAGTACGCGGCCCGGCTGAACTCGCTGACCGCCCTGGCGATCACCAAGCTCGACGTCCTGGCGGGCTTTGACCGCCTCTGCGTGGCGACCAAGTACCGGGGGCCCGAGGACGCGGAGTTCACCGATTTTCCCTACCACCAGACCGTGCTGCACCACGCCGCTGGCTCCTACGTCGAGCTCGAGGGCTTCGCGCAGGACATCAGCGAGTGCCGGACCGAGTCAGATCTCCCGCAGGCGGCACTGGATTACCTGAAGTTCCTGGCCGATTTCGTCGGGGTCCCGATCGCCCTGATCGGCGTCGGCCCCGGTCGCGAGCAGGTCATCTGGACCGAGGCCAGCCGAACCTCGGCGATCAGCGAGGGATAGCTCCCCCGGCCGGCTGGTAGGCTCGCGGGCGGTGCGCGGCTCGCGGGGCAGAGAGAGGAGAAAGAGGTGCTCAGGACCCTGACCGCGGCGTGCGTCGCCCTGATGCTCCTGCTCGCCACCGCTGTCACCGCTACGGCCCGTGTGGACTTCTCAGGCGGGGCCTACAACATCCTGGCCCCGGGTCAGTTCGGCGGCCTGCCCGCGACCCCGTATTCGACCGATCAGGCCGCGCTCTATGACGCGCTGACTCCGCTGGGGGGCCACGTGTCCGCGTCCGATGTCGCCCGTCTGTACCTCTCAGAGAAATTCGGGGTAACCGGCCCCATCGTCCGCAGCGAGGACACGGGCCGACCCGGCCTGAAGATACTGCGCGATAACCACGACATCCCGCACGTCTACGGGCGCACGCGCGATGACGTGATGTTCGGCTCGGGATGGGTCGCGGCCGAGGACCGCGGCCTGCTCCTGGCCGAGGGCATCGGGCCCGCCTACCTGGCCACGCTCGACGTGCCCGGCATCAACCCGTTCGGACTGGTCACGTCGGCGCGCTCGTTCACCCCGAGTGCCCAGACGCTGGCCTTCGTCGCACGCCAGGAGAATGTGCTGCGCCGGGCCGGCGCCCCCGGCCGGCAGGTGCTGCGCGACCTGCAGGACTGGATCGATGGCATCAACGCCTACGAGGTATCACCGGCCCATGCCGGAATCACCCTTCCCCACGCAAAGCTCACCGACGCGATCGCCGGCTTCGCGTTCATCGGCTCGATCTTCGGCAACGGCGGGGGCAACGAGGTCAACAACTCCGACTTTCTGGCGCGCCTGCAGCGCCGGCTCGGATCCCGCGCGGGCCTGCGGACCTTCCGTGATGTGCGTCAGGTCAACGATCCCGAGGCGCCGACGACGATCAGCAAGCGCTTCGCCTACGACGGCGTTCCCACCGGGCCCACACCGGGGGCGATGGTGATCGACCCCGGCTCGCAGAGCAGCGCGGCCACCGCGGCGGCCAGCGCGCACTCGGCGTCGCACCGTCTGGCCTCGAACTTCATCATCGCCGGCCACACCCACTCCGCCGACGGCCATCCGCTGGCGGTGATGGGTCCCCAGCTGGGCTACTACTACCCGGAGATCGTCATGCAGGGCGATCTGCACGGCGGCGGAATCGACGCCCGCGGCATCATCGCGCCGATCGCGCCATACGTGTTCATCGGCCGCGGGCGCGACTTCGCATGGAGCCTGACCAGCGCCAGCAACGAGAACCAGCAGCAGTTCCTCGAGCAGCTCTGCAGCCCGGACGGGAGCCGGCCAACGCGCGCGTCACACCACTACATGTACCGCGGGCGCTGCCGCGCGATGTCGCTGTTCGACGCCGGCGCGCTCGGCGCCGGGGGCGGCCAGCCGGCTCGCGAGGTCCGCTTCTATGAGACGGTCCACGGTCCGGTCAGCGGCACGGTGACCGTGCGCGGGCGGCCATACGCGGTGG
>JALYTU010000374.1 GCA_030854125.1 Actinomycetota bacterium
GCCCGCGCACTGGGCGCAGCGGTGAGCGCCGACGCGGCGCTGCCCGCCGTCTCGGGACGAACGCTCGTGGCGATGAGCGGCGGCGTCGACAGCGCCGTGGCCGCCCATCTCGTCGCCGCCGACGGAGATGCCGTGGCGGTCACCCTGGAGCTGTGGGCTGACCCCGAAAACGATGCTGAGCGCAGCTGCTGCTCGGCCAGCGCCGTGGCGCAGGCACGTTCGCTGGCCCACGCGATGGGCCTCGCGCACTTCACCGTGGACTTGAGGCCGCAATTCCGCGCCGGGGTGGTCGAGCCGTTCATCGCCGGCTACGCGACGGGCGAGACCCCCAACCCGTGCGTGGGATGCAACGGTCACGTCCGCCTGGACGCGATGCTCGCGCTCGCGGATCGCCTCGGCGCCGCGCAGCTGGCCACTGGCCATTACGCGCGGCTGGCCGAGGCCGATGACGAGCGCGGGCCGCTGCTGCGCGCCGCCGTGGACCCGGACAAGGATCAGACCTACATGCTGGCCGAGCTGGCCCCCATCTCCCTGGCCCGGATGCGCTTTCCGCTCGGCGAGCTGCACAAGCCGCAGGTACGCGCGATCGCCGCCCGGGCCGGTCTGCCGGTGGCCGGCAAGCCCGACTCCCAGGACCTGTGCTTTCTCGCCGGCACCGACCGCGCTCGCTTCCTCGCCCGCCACGGGGCGATCGCCGACCGCCCCGGCGAGCTGGTGGACCGTGCGGGCACCGTGGTTGGGCACCACCTCGGTCAGCACCGGTTCACCGTCGGCCAGCGCCGGGGGCTGGGCGTCACCAGCTCAGAACCGCTCTACGTACTCGACAAGGACGCCGTCAGCGGACGGGTTACGGTCGGGCCCCAGGCCGCCCTGGGGTGCACCGAGGTCCCGATCCGGTCGGCTCGTCTGCACCGGCCCGGGGCGCGCGTGAACCGCGTGAAGCTGCGCTACCGCCAGACGCCGGTCGCCGCCCGCGTCGAGGGCGCTGTCTCCGAGGGTCGCCATCGCCACCTGCAGCTCGCGCTCGCCGACGAGGTCGACAGCGCCGCTCCAGGCCAGCTCGCCTGCCTGATGGACGGCGAGCTGGTGGTGGGCTGGGGGACGATCACGCGCCCGCAGCCCGCCGTCCTGGCCTGATCCCCGTCCACCCCCCGCGCCTACACTCCTCAGTCCCATGACCTCGGACGAGATCCGGCAGACCTTCACCGAATACTTCGTGTCGCGCGATCATCTGCGGCTGCCCTCGGCGTCCCTGGTCCCGGCCCAGTACGACCCCTCGGCGCTGTTCACGGTGGCCGGGATGCACCCGCTCAAACCGTACTTCCAGGGCGTCGAGCGCCCGCCGCATCCCCGAGCGACCAGCTGCCAGAAGACCTTCCGCACCCCGGACATCGAGATCATCGGGACCACCACCCGGCATCTCACCTTCTTCGAGATGCTGGGGAACTTCTCGTTCGGGGACTACTTCAAGGCCGAGGCGGCGCGGTTCGCCTGGGATCTCTCGCGCGACGGGTTCGGTTTCCCGGCGTCGGACATCTGGGTGACCGTATTCGGCGGTGACCACGAGCTCGGACTCGGCCCCGATCAGGAGGCAATCGACGTCTGGTTGGAGATCGGCGTGCCGCGCGAGCGGATCGTTGAGTGCTCGCGCGAGGAGAACTTCTGGCAGGCGGGTCCGACCGGCCCGTGTGGCCCCTGCTCAGAGCTCTATCTGGACCGGGGGGTGGAGCACGGGACCGCCGAGGATCTGCCCGGCGGCGAGAACGAGCGCTTCCTGGAGTATTGGAACCTCGTCTTCATGCAGCTGGATCAGAATCCGGTCGGGACGCTCACGCCGCTTCCGGCCAAGAACATCGACACGGGGTTGGGACTCAACCGCATGGCGCTGATCAAACAGGGCAAGGAGACGATCTTCGAGACCGATCAGTTCGCTCCGCTGATCGAGCTCGGCGAGGAGCTCTCCGGGCGCCGGTACGGCGCCGACTTCCCCACCGACAAGGCGCTGCGGGTGCTCGCCGATCACACCCGCGCGGTGTCGTTTCTGATCGCCGACGGTGTCGTCCCGTCCAACGAGGACCGCGGCTATGTGCTGCGCCGCGTCATCCGGCGCGCGATCCAGCACGGGCGCCAGCTCGACCTGGGCCCCGGCACGCTTCAGCGCTACGCCGACCGGGTGACCGAGCTGATGGGCCCGGAATACCCCGAACTGGTGGAGCAGCGCGAGCTCGTGCACCGCTGGCTGGCCTCCGAGGAGGAGGGCTTTGGGCGCACCCTGGAACAGGGCCTACGGCGCTTGGACGAGCTGATCGAGCGCACCCGCGACGCCGGCGCCGAGGGCATCTCGGGCGCCGACGCCTTCCTGCTGCACGACACCTACGGCTTCCCGATCGACATGACCCTGGAGATCGTCACCGAGCACGGCCTCGGCGTCGACGAGGGTGGCTTTGAAACCCTGATGGAAGGCCAGCGCACGCGCGCTCGCGGGGCGGGCCGCGCGACCTCGGGCTCGGGTCAGCGTGAGGCGGCCACCGCGCTGGTCGGGGAGGCGGGCTTTGCGACGGCGTTCGTCGGCTACGAGGTGACCGATGCCGAGACGACGATCGGGGCGGTCGCGCGCGAGGGTGACCAGCTCCTGGTCAAGCTCGTCGAATCCCCGTTCTACGCGACGGGCGGCGGTCAGGTCGCCGACGTGGGCACGCTGGAATGCGAGGGTGGCGGCTGCCGAGCCCTGGTCGCCGACGTGCTGCGGGTCGGGACCGACCAGGTGCTGGCGCTCACGCCCGAGCACGGCACATTCGCGCCCGGGGAGCGGGTCCACGCGCACGTCGATCGCATCATCCGACACGCCACCGCCGCCAACCACACCGCCACGCACCTGCTGCACGCTTCGCTGCGCCGCCGGCTGGGCAGCCACGTCCACCAGGCCGGCTCCTACGTCGGACCGGACAAGCTGCGCTTCGATTTCACCCACTCCCGCGGTCTCTCCGCCGATGACCTTGAAGGTGTGCAGGACGACGTCAACCGCTGGATCCTCGAAAGCCATCCGGTGCGGGCGATCTCGACCACGCTCGACGAGGCCAAGCGGCTCGGCGCGATGGCGCTGTTCAACGAGAAGTACGGCGATGTCGTCCGCATGGTCGAGGTCGGCGACGATGGTGTTGGGGGTGGTAGGCGGGATCCGGTTTCCCGCGAGCTGTGCGGCGGCACCCACGTGCGCGGTACAGCCGAGATCGGGCTCTTCCGGATCCTCGGCGAGACCTCCAGCGCCGCCAACGTGCGTCGGATCGAGGCCATCACCGGCCCCGAGGCGGTGTCCCTGGCTCGTGAGCGCGATCGCGAGCTGGGCCGAGCGGCCGCAGCCCTGCGCGTCCCGCCCGAGCGCGTGTCGGAGACGGTCACGGCGCTGCGCGAGCAGGTTCGCGAGCTCGAGCGCGCGGTCCGCGACGGGCGCAGCGAATCGGCAGCTGTCGACTTCGACGCGCTGCTGGCCGGCGCCGGTAGCGTGGACGGGATCAGCGTCCTCGCGGCCGCGGTTCCGGCTGCTGACGGGGACGCCCTGGTGCAGCTGGCCGACCGTCTCAAAGGGCGTCTTGGCGAGACGGCGATCGTGCTCGGAGCCGTCGTGGACGGCCGGGTGGATCTCGTGGCCAGTGTGACGCCGGCCGCGGTCAAACGCGGGGTTCACGCCGGCGAGATCGTCAAGCGCGCCGCCCGCGAGGTCGGCGGCGGAGGTGGCGGGCGCGATACATTCGCCCGAGCCGGTGGTCGTGACCCCGAGAAGCTGCCGGCCGCGATTGACGCCGCACGTGCGGCGATCGAGGCGGCTGTCGGCCGGACTGGATGAGAGACTGTGCCCCGAGTGCTTGCGCTCGACTATGGAAGTGCACGCTGCGGTTGTGCCGTCAGCGATCCCACCGGGGTGCTCGCCACCCCGCTGGACCCCGTCCTCGCCCCGGCCACGCGGCGAGGGTTCGGACGGCTGCGCGCACTCGTCGATGAGTTCGACGCCGAGCGCATCGTGGTCGGCCTGCCGCTGTCGCTGTCGGGGAGCGATAC